>JBEKCX010000116.1:0-7993 GCA_050014655.1 Occallatibacter sp.
CGGGGGCGAGGCCGGCGGAGGAGTTGTAGGCGAAGTCTGCGCCGCCAGAGGCCCCGCCCCGGAAAGCACAAGAAGAGCCAGCACCATCGCCGAAAGCCCGAGAAACACAATAAACCGCGAGAGCGAATTCGAGGAGATCATGTCCTGAGCATATACAGCAAGACCATGGTGCTGGCTATATTGTGATTTGCTCAGCTGCTATTTCACGGTCACCGTATTGCCGCTGGCGGTCGAAATGACGGCCTCGCCGATCACGCCGATCGTTGTTCCGGAGCCCGTCTGGGCCTGCCACTGAATCAGGCCGAATTGCACCGTCTTGGCGGCGCAGATCGGGCCCCCGTAGTTGAGAACGATGTCATAGGCAGAGAAACCGCCGGTTGCACCGTCCGCCAACGTGATGTACGGATGAGAAAGTCCGATGCCGTCGATGTATTGGAGGTTGATCCACACACTGCCGAATTCATTTGCTCCGACGGCCGCGGACGGGCTTGCGCTCGCCACCAGTCCCTGGATGCAGAAGGGACCGTTCTTTGAAGTGAAGGTGATGGTTGCGAGGGTTGGAGAGCCGCCGGCAACCGTCGGCCCCAGTGTCTTGGCGGGCAATTGCACCACGCTAAGTTCCGGCGGATTGGGCAGTTTGGAGGACTGAGCGGCAGCCACATGAGAGAAAGCTAAGACTGCGCTGCCCACGAGACCGAGGGCAGATAACTTGAACCACTTCTGCTGAAATGACTTCATAGAGGCCGAATTCTTCCTTTTGTCTTGAGATCCGATCGAGTGGACCGGGCGCGCCGAATGATTTTCGGGGACTGATGATAATTATAAAACGCCCTTATTGCAGTCCCGTGAAACGCAACGGCTTGCACGCCGCGCACGGATGCCGTTCCCGGAGCGGGCAGGGCGAATCGGAAAACGAAAGTACTCAAGTCCAGGAGGGTTGCGCCGATGAAATGAGCGAAACACCTGAGAGAGGCTCCCGGCATGACCTGGCTCCGCAATCTCCCCGTATCCCGCAAGTTCACCTACGCATTCGGCACAGTTTGCGGCCTTTGCCTGGTTCTGGGGGCCTACACCTTCATCACCTTTCGCGGTATTGCCGCCAAGAGCGCCGATGTGAGCGATACCTCCTTTCCGTCTGTGCTGGCTCTAGCGGACATACAGGGGGCTGCCAACAGCGTGCGGCGCGAGGATCTTGAGCTCCTGCTGTGCCAGACGCCGGCCTGTTCTGCCGATCACGGCGCCAAGCGCCAAAAGGCCATCGAGGTCTATCAGAACGCCGTCAGGGCGTACGAACCGAAGATCGCCTATCCGGGCGAGCGCGAACTCTTCCAGAAGTTCTCCGACACGTTCGGGCAGTATTTGGACGCCAGCAATCGCGCAGGCACGCTGCTGGCGGCCGCCAAGACCGGCGATGCCTTGGACCTGCTGGCGTCGGACTCCGCTATGGCGAATTACAACGCGGCGCTGGCGGCCATCTCCGACGACCTCAGTCTCAACGCCAAGTACGGTACGGAGGAGTCGAAGACCGCCACCTTCGCCAGCGACCACGCCACCTGGGTCAACCTGGGGGTCACGCTGCTGATCGCGCTGCTCTGCGCGCTCATCGGCTTCCAGCTCACCCGGCTCATAGCTCCGCCCCTGCAAGCCGCCACGGCGGCGCTGGAGCGCCTGGCCGAAAAGGACCTGACGGTCAGGGTGCAAGAGTGCGGCAGCGACGAGATCGGCCGCCTCTCCGCCGCTTTGAACACCAGCGTCGCTTCCATGCGCGAGGTGCTGCAATCCGTCGCCCAGGGCGCGGAGACGCTCTCCGCCGCCACCACCGAGATCAGCGCCCGCGCGGTCGAGCAGGCCGGCAACGCCCACACCCAGTCCAGCAAGACCAACCAGATTGCCGCCGCGGCGCAGGAGATGACCGCCACCATCGGCGAGATCAGCCACAACGCCGAAAGCGCCGCCGGGGCCAGCCGCGTCTCGGCTGAAACCGCCGATCAGGGCGGGGCCGTAATGCAGGCCGCGGCCGTCACCATGGAAAAGATCGCCGCCGCCACCAGTTCGGTCTCTCAAAAGATGACCTCGCTGGCCCACCGCTCCGAGGAGATCGGCAAGGTGGTCAACGTGATTCAGGAGATCAGCGAGCAAACCAACTTGCTGGCCCTCAATGCGGCCATCGAGGCGGCTCGCGCCGGAGAGCACGGGCGTGGTTTTGCCGTGGTCGCCGGCGAGGTCCGCCGCCTGGCTGAACGCACCAAGGGCGCCACCGAAGAGATCGCCGGCACCATCCGCAGCATCCAGGAAGAGACCCGGCAAACCCTCCAGGTGATGCACGACAGCCGCAACGCCGTCGAAACCGGCATGGGTGAAACCGCCCACGCGCGCAGAAGCCTCGAAGCGATCATCGACTCCTCCAAGCAGGTCGAGCACCAGATTCACCTCATCGCCACCGCCGCCACCGAGCAGACCTCCGCCTCCGGCGAGATCTCCGAATCCGCCGGCCAAATCTCCCAGCTCTCCATCGAAAGCGCGCAGGGCGCCGAGGAAGCCGTCGAAGCCCTCAAGAACCTGGCCTCGCTGGCCGCCGACCTGGATGGCATGATCCGCCAGTTCCGCCTGGAAGGCCCCGCGCGCCCCGGCGAAGGTTTCCGCGGCCAGGATCAGCAGGCCTTCCAGCACAGCCTGAGCCCGGCTCACTATTAGGCCTCTGACCGCTTGGTGTTGTGCCAGTTCCGTGCCCCATCCTTTCGTCCGCCGCGGCGGATGAAAGGGTGGGATGCCACAAATCTCAAAGAACGGAATCACGCGGTCAGTGATCCAGAGTCACTGAGCATACGAGTGCTTGCGCAGCGACGTCTCAGCGGGCGCGGGCGAGAACCACAGTCACATCGTCCGGCTGCTCCGCTGCGCCGATCCACTCCACAACAGCATCCGTAATCGCATTGCCGATGCGCGAGAGCGGCTCTTCGCGGTGCGCCGTAATCAACGCGATCAGCCGTTCCTCGCCGAATTCGCCGGAATCGTTCTCCGGCTCGGTCACGCCGTCGCTGAACGCCACCAGCAGGTCGCCCGGCTGCATCGAAATTGTGGATTCACTATAGGTCGCGCCATCGAAGAGCCCGGCGACCGTGCCGGACGGATCGAGGCGGGAAATCTTGCCATCCCCGCCAAGCATGATGGGAGGCACGTGGCCGGCATTGCAATAAGTCAACTCACGCGTTGTCGCGTCATAGCAACCCAGGAACATGGTTGCGTATTTCTCCGGCGGGGTGCAGCGAAAGACCTGATAGTTCAAGTTGGCCATCAACATGGCGGGGGAAAGCCGCAACTGGGTGGCGCCGTCTCCAGGGGAGTAAATGCGGCGATCAATCTTGGTGAGCGCTCCCGCTTCCAGAGTCGCCGAGGTCAATTCCATCTCCGGCGCCAGCGAATATGCGCGGATGAACGCATGCACGGTGGCCATCAACAGAGCGGCGGGAACGCCCTTGCCGCTGATATCGCCAACCGCCAGCACCAGCCTGTCGTTCCCCAGTGGAATGAAGTCGTAATAGTCCCCGCTAAGCGAACGCGCCGGACGGCAAACGCCGTAAGTATTCAGTGAGGCAAGTTCTGTGAACTTGTGGGGGAAGAGCAAGTCCTGCACCTCATAGGCGAAGGCGAGCTCGCTCTCCATTCGCTGCTTCTGCTTCTGCTCCGCAACCAGCTTGACCAGCGATTCGGACATGGAGTTGAACGACTGTTCCAACGCCGCCATCTGGTCGCGGCCGCGAATCCGGACGCGATGCGTGAGATCGCCGCGGTTCACATGCTCGGTGGCGCGATAGAGTTCCGCCACGGCCAGTGTTATGCTGCGCGTCAGCCGCAACCCGATAACGAGCGCCACCAACTCGACCAACCCCAGGAGAATTGCGATGGCGAGCAGTCCGCGCTCCAGGATTCCAGCCAAGTCGCCCAGTGAGGCGAACAATATGCTGTAGAGCATCGACAGCCGGGTGACGACAATAATCCCGCCGTCTTGCGACTCTCCAGTTTCCCAGTCAACGGCATTGAAGACTGAATAGGAACTGAGCGCATGATCGAATCGGTTGGCAGGCGGTGGAACGGTTCCGGCCTTCACAGACTTGAGTTCGGCCGGACTGAAGTTTCCCGGCCCCCCAAACTGAAAGTTGCCTCCAAGGCCTGGCGGAAACAAGGTGATCGACCCCAGACTGGAGGTTGCCGACTTGAGTAGCTCCGGCGTCATGGGAACGCTGGAGATCACGGCAAGCCGATTGCCATCCCGGTCGTAGATCTTTACCGCGCGCAGATACAAACTGTCCCCGTCGACGACCAGACCGCTGAAATCTCCCTTGATGGCTTGAGGCGCCTTTGCGGGGCTTGCCTTGACCAGCGCGCCGCCGGAGAGCATGAAGCCGTCCTTGCCTTGCCACACGCTAACGGTGCGCTGCGGGAACTCCTCGCTCGATGCGGCAGCCAGCTCCCCGGCAAGGTGCCTGTCCAGCTTTCCCGAGCGATCGAGAGTGCTCAGTTGCGCCGCCAGCACATCGTTTGCAGCTTTCAAATGCAGCGACGCCGACTGCAAATTCGAGGTCGCAACATAAGAGACGAACTGACCGGCGAGCAGATACCCGGCCACACCGGCGAGCAGCAGCAGAAGCACGATCGGAATTACGCCTATAAAGACATAGGTCACGATCAGTCGATGGCGCACCCGCCACATGATCAGCCGGTATGCCCAGCGGAAGGTAAGCCAAAACGCGCAGAATGCGAAGATGAGGAAAAAGAACATCGCCCAGCCGCTCAGCAAGGAACGGAAGGCGTAACCCCGGACCAAGTGCAGCCCGACCAGGAGCGCGCTCAATCCGCCCGACCACAGGGTGACGCGTCCCCACTTGGTGCGCGGGAGGAGGATCCGCATAACGCGGGTTCTGACGGCGCTGGACTCCAACAGCTTCTTCATTCTTGCATCCTCCGCTTGCCGCCTTCAGGCCGCTCCCAGCCAACCTCATCGGCATTCATTTCCAGTTCCCGAACGGGCCGCATCTCACCCATCGAGGGATTCCAGCATAGTATCCCTCATAGGGCTCATGTGGCGCATGGAAGATGGGAGCTCGCATCCAGGAGCCTCGCCGCGCTGGCAGGCAGGGCGCGAAAGCGATCTTGCTTCAATCGGGAACTCCTCCAGCCGGCCATCCTCGTGATACCATCTCCGCATAGGCCGCTCCCGACCGCTGTTCGGCCCACCCCAGGAGGTCCCCATGAGCCCACTTTCCCGCCGCGAATTCCTCAAAGCCTCGCTTGCCGTTGGAACCATCGGCAGCGTCGGCGCTCTCCCTTTGCACGCCGCGCCCAGCAAAGCCACAGACGCCGTCACTTTGGGCAAATCGGGCCTGCAAGTGACGCGCCTGGCCTTCGGCACCGGCAGCAACAACGGCCACATACAGGCCGCGCTCGGCCAGCAGGAGTTCACGCGCCTGATTCACTATGCTTACGACCGCGGCATCCGTTTCTTTGAGACCGCCGAATCGTATGTCACCCCCGCCATGCTCGGCCAGGCGCTCAAGGGCATCCCGCGCGAGAGCTATCACTTGATGAACAAGGTGACCACCGACGAGGGCGTCGATCCGCGCGAGCGCTTCGACGAGATGCTGCGCATCTCGCAGACCGAGTACTTCGACATCATGCTGCTGCACTGGCAGCATTCAGCCGACTGGGTGGCCAAAACCGCCCGCTGGCAAGACGGCATCCTCGAGGCGCAAGCGAAGAAGACCATCCGCGCGCGCGGCGCATCGGTGCACGGCCTGCCCGCGCTCCGCCAGGTGCCGGGCAACAAATGGCTCGAGGTCGCGCTGGTGCGCATGAACCACAACGGCACCAGCATGGACGGACCCACCTGGAAGGATGCCGTCTATCCGGAGTGCGTGGGCGAGGTTGTGGATCACGTGAAGGAAGTGAAGAAGGAGGGCATGGGCGTCATCGGCATGAAGCTGGCCGGCGCCGGCGCCTTCACGCGCCACGAAGACCGCCAGGCCGCCATGCGCTTCGCCTTCAAGAACGCCGGAGTCGATTGCGTCACAGTGGGCTTCAAGAGCACACAGGAGATCGACGAGGCGATGGACAACCTGAATGTTGCGCTGGTCTAGGTGCCGATGTTCCCCCGAAGAACTGTGATCGACACCACAACGGGCACGATCGTCGTAGAGTGAATCTCTCTGTCCGAGGCTTATGAAACGGCACGCGCTAATCTACGGGTTGATCGGCGGAATCCTGATTGCCGTGCTGAAATGGACTGAGTATAGATTCCTGGTCGCCGAGCATTCGATCGAAATCTACGGCGGACTGGTCGCGGCGATCTTTGCGGCTCTTGGTATCTGGCTCGGGCTCAGGCTGACTGCAACGCGGCAGAAACCTGCCGTGAAGGAAGTGCCTGTCCCAGCCGGGGAACCGTTCGTCCCGGACGAGAGGCGACGAGGGGATCTTGGCATCACGCGCCGCGAGCTTGAGGTGCTTGGACTGATTGCCCAGGGCATGAGCAACCGCGAGATCGCCGGGAAGCTCTACGTGAGCGAGAACACGATCAAAACCCATTCCAGCCGAGTTTTCGACAAATTGGGAGCCAAGCGGCGGACTCAAGCGGTGCAACTCGGCAAGGAGTTCGGCTTGCTGCCCTGAATCACTCATGCAAACGAATGATTTTTCTTGCGCGCGGACAAAATCACCCGAAAGGATGACGACTAGGACCCTGGCCGGCGCGGTATGGTAAGCCCGAGTTCACATTCCCCGCAAAGGAGACACATATGAAAAAGACCTTGCTAACATTCGGGCTGATTTCCGGCGCCTTTTCCTCGCTGATGATGGTGGCCACAGTACCGTTCGAGGACAAAATTGGCTTTGACAGGGCCGAGTACCTGGGCTACACCATCATTGTTCTCTCGTTCCTGCTGGTGTTCTTCGGCATCCGCTCGTACCGCGACAACACCGGCAATGGCCACATCACGTTCGCCAAAGGGTTTGCCGTCGGCATCTCGATTACCCTGATCACGTGCATCTTCTATGTCCTGACGTGGGAGTTTCTATACTTCAACGTCATGCACGATTTCATGGACAAATACGGTGCATACGTGGTCGAGAAGCTTAGAGCCTCGGGCGCGAGTCCGGCAGCCATCCAGGCGCAACTTCAGCAACTGAAGAAATTCAAGGAAATGTACGAGAACCCCCTCTACAACGCGGCGATGACGTTCATCGAGCCGTTCCCGATCGGGCTCGGCATCACGCTGATTTCCGCGGCGGTCCTGAGGAAGAAGGCGCCACCGGCCATACCAGCATCCTGCTGAATACGCTTCCGCGAATCTGCCCCCTGCTGCCGCCGGCATCGTCGGTGACATTCTTGAGGCAAGAGGCGGATTCGGCAATTCCGGGCGTCTTGCCGGCAAACCGCGACGCGGGCGCAATGCCTCATCGCCGCCGCCTCTGCCGGGTGGCCCTACCATGAGCGCCATCCGGCTTCACGGCTCGAAGTTCACCGGGACGAAGATCTCGAACCCATCGCGCTTGAGATCGTCGGCGCTGCGGACCGTCTCTCCCAGGATCGTGTCGTGCTTGAAGAGGATGGGACCAACGTTGCCGGGTGCCCCAGGTCCCTCGTCCGCCGCGGCGGAGGAACCTGGGAAGGTACGAAATCATCACGACACGGTACTAGCCTCCATATTGCTCGTCGCTCACCTGCTCCATCCAATCGACGGTCTTGCCATTCAGCTTTTCCTGAATGGCGATGTGGGTCATCGCCGTCGTTTGCGCCGCTCCGTGCCAATGCTTTTCTGCCGGGGCAAACCAGATCACATCGCCGGGCCGGATCTCCTCGATGGGACCGCCCCAGCGCTGCGCCCTCCCGCAGCCAGAGGTGACGATCAGCGTCTGGCCGAGCGGGTGCGTATGCCAAGCGGTGCGCGCGCCGGGCTCGAAGGTGACGCTCGCGCCCACGACGCGCGCCGGATCGGGCGCG
>JBEKCX010000117.1:0-10890 GCA_050014655.1 Occallatibacter sp.
ACTTGAGTAACATTCTTGCCTTCCTGGCTGCGCGTTGGCGAGGAATCCCGACCATGATTGTCCAACATACAAGGTTCTTCCCAAACGCCACTCACGTGATGAATGTCGTTATCGGGCTTGCGACCACAATCGTGACTCGACCAATGCTGTCGCGCGCCGCGCAGGTCGTCTTTATCGGCGAAACCACCAGGAAGTCCTTCGCCCGCTTGCGATTCAAAAATCCGCCGGAGTTAGTTTTCAACGGCGTCGACACCAATCTGTACCGCAGGCTGGAAGGATCGGAAACAAAATCGGCGCTTCGCCGCGAGTACGGCCTGCCGGAAGATGGTACACTGATTCTCTTCGTTGGGCGCTTTGTTGAGAAGAAGGGCATTTCAATCATGCAGCGCATGGTCAAACTGCGCCCGGACTGGACATGGGTTTTCGCCGGTTGGGGACCGCTCGACCCCGCCAGTTGGAATGCGCCGAATGTACGGGTGCTTTGCGGCTTGTGGGGCCCTTCCCTGGCTGCGCTTTATCGTTGCTGCGATCTGCTGGTGCTTCCCACCATCGGTGAGGGATTCCCACTGGTGGTGCAGGAGGCGTTGGCTTCTGGAATGCCCGTCGTCTGCGGAGAAGAGACGCTCGGAGCGGATCCCGCCATGGGGGCGTTTGTCGCCGGGGCACAGGTGTTTTTGGGAGACGAAGACAGGACTGCGCGCGAGTTTCTCTCCGCTATCGGCGAGACACTCGCTTCCGGCGCGGGGTCGAGCGATGAATCCGAGGAGCGCCGGGCCTTCGCTGTCTCGCGCTACTCATGGCATCGCGCCGCGGGGCGATACCTGGAGATCGTTTCACGCCTCGTCCCGCGGGCCGCGGCGGAGGCCGCGGGGGCGGAAGGGTACATTGGGGAGAAGCGCCCATGAGCTTTCGCCGCCTGCTTCTTCTTCTTGGTTCGGCCGCGCTCGCCGCAGGGCTCATTGTTCTTCTGATTCGGCTTGGCAAAGTCGATGTGCGGCTGACGCTGTATCAGCTTGAGCGCGTGAGCGCGATCAGCTTCGCCAAGCTGGTGCTGCTGAATGGTCTGCTTGTTTACCTATCCACCGCAAAGTGGCGGAGCATCGACGCCGCCCTCCGCAGCCCTTCCGATTTCGTTCCTTCGAGAATTGCATCGTTCTTCGTTTCCAGCGCGGGGATGGCGCTGGGACTGGTCCTTCCCGTGCAGATCGGCATGACCATCGCCCGCACGATAGGAACGCACACGTACGGAAGGGCCCTCAAACGCGGAACGGCAGGCACCTTGTTTGAACAGGGATTCGATCTCGCGGTTGTTGCATTGCTAGCCGTAGCATCCGCAATTACTTGGCTTTGCGGCGGCGGTGGAGCGATGTGGATTGCATCCGCCGTTTCTTTGACAGCGATGGCACTTTTGGCAGTGGGGCCATCGGTTCGTATAATGCAGCGGCTTTTTCGCCGCGCATCGAGGAGCGCAATTCCAGGTCGCCCGGTATTCCGCCACCGCGGGCTCGGGAAACTTCTGGCCCATGCCCTGCAACGCTTCGCTGAACTTCAGCATTCTGGCCTTGTGAACGCTCGACTGGCGCGTCGTCTTGCAATGCTCTCGGCTGCCCGTTTTTGCGTTGTCGTTCTCATGGCTAACCAGACAGCGGAAGCTATCGGCGCACATATTTCGCTGTGGAGCATGGCTGCGGCAATGCCATTCGCAACCATGGCCAATGCGATCGGCGTTACCCCCGGCGGAATCGGCGTCAACGAGTTGACTTCCGTGGCCGCCCTGCATCTTTTTGGAACCCCGTTGAATGTTGCGTCGCAATGGGCGCTGGCCAATCGATTGCTTGGAATGGGATCGTGCTTTACCGTCACGGCTTGCGGGACCCTGATGCTGGGCGCGGAGAAAGCCCTTACCTCTGGAACACCCGCCGCGAAATCAGGCGTCGAATAGGGGGAACAGGTATGAGACCCAAGACCTACGATCAACTTTGGGCAGTAAACTGGGGAGACCAGCAGCGTTATGGCCCGGTGCATCGCAGGCAGCGCGAGGCGCTGGTAAAACTGGTTGCAAAGCTCAATCCGGCATCCGTGCTCGATGTGGGCTGCGGCTCTGGGGATAACCTTGCGGCGCTGGCGCACGCCATGCCGCATCTTGTCCTCTCAGGCACGGACGTCTCGCAGGAAGCGCTGGCGCTAGCGGCGCGGCGCGTGCCTGGCGCCGTATTCAAGCAACTGGACGCGCAGAAGGAAAAGCTCGATGACAAATTCGATCTGGTTCTGTGCAATCAGGTCGTCGAGCATCTTGCCGATGATATGGCCGCATTTTGCAACCTCGCCCTGATGGCGAGAAGATGGGTCGTCGTGGCGACTATGCGTGGACGCATGCGCCCGTCGGAGCTAGCTATCGGCCACTTTCGCAACTACTCAGATGTTGAGTTGCGCGCAAAAGCTGAGCACGCGGGGCTTGAGGTTGTGGACATTTGGGGGTGGGGACTACCGTTTTATTCACCGCTGTACCGCACGGCTATCGAATGGCTTTCGGCCGGTCCTCCGGGGGGAAAGTTTGGGTTTGTCCAGAGGTCGATCGCGAGTTTCCTTTATCATCTGTATGCACTGAATATCCCGCGGCGCGGCGATGTGGTCACGATGCTTGCGCGCCCGCGTCACTCACCACTCTAGGAGCAGTTTCTTGGAGATTCCCGGCACTGTTTCAGAAGCTCAGCTCGGAGAACTTCGAAGGAACCAGCCGCAGACAGAAAGCGGCCGATCCCTCCAGGATCGCGTGTTCTATGCGATTTACTGGCTGGCTCTGGCCGTATCCATCTCCATCTGGTTCATCGCCGTCCGCGCGCCGCTGTGGATGGATGAGACGGGCTCGTATTGGCTGATCTGCAAAGGCTTCGCGCAGATACCGCATCGCGAGACTATATCTTCTCCCGCATATTCCTACATTCTTTGGTTTTCGACCAAGATCATCGGGACGAGCGAGATCGCGCTGAGAGTGCCATCGATTCTGGCCATGCTGGGGGCGGTCTACCTGCTCTACCTCGCCGCCCGCGAACTGTTCGACCGCCGCAACGATTCGAATTGGCTGGCGGCGCTGTTTGGCCTTTCGGCGGCATGGATTCTCTGGTTCCATTATCTGTTTGCGGTGATTCTGCCGGCGTTCGTTCTTTGTTTTTTCGTTATCAAAACCGGCAACGGCAAGGTTATATGGCGGCAGTTTGGGATCGCCCTGGCAGCGTTTGCACTGGCGGGCTTGCCGCTGATTCCGGGGTTGCGGTACCTGTTCAGCACCGCGGGAGTCCACGTCTTTGAACCGGCTCCGACTTTATGGAATCTGATCTCCATTTATGCGCCAGGGGCGGCAGGTGTCTTTCTCGGTATACCGGTGGTGATCGCGGTTGTGCTGCTTCGCAGCGAACACCGAGTTGATCTTCACGACTGGCGCATCCTGGTTAGCGCGTCCCTGGCGCTCATCCCGGTGCTGATCCTCTTTGGGGTGAGCGCGTTGACGCCGATCCATTGCTTTGTTTTCCGCCATAACCTGGAAGCGGTTGGAGGAATCGCGTTCTGCTGGACGATGCTACTCGGCTCCGTTCGCTCACGCCTGTTACGACTGGTTCTCTGCATGGCATTTGTGGCCACTAACGCATTGTATGGCTATCTCTCTCCAACCTCCAGCCGGCACCAGTACACATGGAAATACGCCTTGGAAGCGATTGAGACAAACGCCTCCACCGACAATGCTCCCGTGCTGATTTGCAGTCCATTCGTCGAGTCGAATGTCGAGTCCATTGACGCAGATATGGCCCAGTATCCGGTAAAGGAAAGCAAGTACTTTGCAATGCTCTCTTACTACCGGCTCAGCGTGCCGGTAGTGCCCTTGTCTGGGGCGCTCAACAGCGAGACGATGCGGGACGGTTCGCGGTTCCTGCAAGAGGCGGCAGGGAAGCATGAGCGCTTTCTAGCGGCGGCTTACGAATACTCGTATTATGTTCTGGATTGGCTGGCGCAGAGCGCCGCGGGAACCTACACGGTCCAAAAGCTGGGGGTGTACGACGGGATAGAGGTGCTGGAGTTTGTGCCGCGGCCTGCGCCCTCCGAGGCCGCGCCACTTCAGAAACCCAGCGAACCGGGCTTAACGGGGGCTTTGCGCTGAGGGGGCAGCTCAAAAGCGCATTGGCGGGGAGGCACCGGGGATTGTCGATTGCATGGTGGAGCTGAGCGGGATCGAACCGCTGGCCTCCTCGTTGCGAACGAGGCGCTCTCCCAGCTGAGCTACAGCCCCACGACTCCCTTATCTTAGCAGCAAGCGGCAAATCCTGAAAGGCGCGTCGCGCTCAGGACCATTTGCAAGCCTGCCAGCCAGCAGGGCTATTGCCTCTCTCCCCCGCTGTTACAATCGGAAGGACCGGAGGCGCGCCGATTCCCGGCAGCCTTTGCGAGCAAGCAGTTCGACCCAGGACCGATGACCCTCCGCCTCTTCAACACCCTCAGCGGACAACTCGACGAGCTGGTTCCCATGGACGGCAAGTCCCTGCGCATGTACGCCTGCGGGCCGACCGTCTACGATTATGGCCACATAGGCAACTTCCGCACTTTCTTGCAGATAGACGTTCTCCGCCGCTCGCTCAAGCTGACCGGAACCGCGGTCCGCCACGTGATGAACATCACCGACGTGGACGACAGGATCATCCGCAACGCGGCCGCCGCCGGCGTCTCCATCGGCGCGTACACGGCGCGCTACGAGCAGGCTTTTTTTGAGGATTTGGACGCCCTCCGCATCGAGCGGCCGGAGATCATGGCCCGCGCCACCGAGCACATCCCGCGCATGGTCGAGCTGATCCAGAAGCTGGCCGCGGCCGGCGCCGCCTACCAGGCCGAAGACGGCTCCTGGTACTTCCGGCTGGCGTCCTTCCCGGAGTACGGCAAGCTGAGCAAGAAGGACTTGAGCGGCATGGAAGACGGCGCACGCGTCGATCTGGACGAGTATGAGAAGGACTCGGCCCGCGACTTTGCGCTGTGGAAGGCGGCCAAGCCGGGCGAGACCTTTTGGGAGACAGCCATCGGCCGCGGCCGGCCCGGCTGGCACATCGAGTGCTCGGCCATGGCCATGGAGTACCTGGGCGAGAGCTTCGACCTGCACGCCGGCGGCGAAGACCTGATATTTCCCCATCACGAGAACGAAATCGCGCAGAGCGAGAGCGTGACCCATAAGCCCTTTGCCCGCCATTGGATGCACGTGCGCTTCCTGCTCGTGGACGGGCGCAAGATGGCCAAAAGCGAAGGCAACTTCTTCACCCTCCGCGACCTGCTGCTGAAGGGCTACAAAGCCTCAGCCATCCGGCTGGCGCTGGTCTCCGTGCCCTACCGGCATCAGCTCAACTTCACCTTCGACGGGCTCGTCGAGGCCACTAACGCCATCGAGCGGCTGAGAACCTTCCATCAGCGGCTGGTCGAGGGGAGCTACGCGCTCGGCGAAAACCCCGAGCTGCAAGCAGGCGCCAAGAAGGCGCAGGCCGAGTATCTCGCCGCCCTGGCCAACGACCTGAACACCGCCGAGGCCCGCGCGCCCATCTTCGACCTGGTTCGCGCCGCCAACACGGCCATCGATCAGGGACAGCTTTTTGCCGCCGACCGGGATGCGATTCTGGCTGTGTTGGCCAGTTTCGACGCGGTCTTCGACGTGATCGAGGATCGCGATGCCGAGCCTACGCGCCGGGCTTTGGAATGGGCTGCGCAGGCCGGCCGCTTGGCCGATGTGGCGCCGGAGTTGCTGGCCCGCCAATCGCTGACCGATGAGGCCATCGACGCGCTGGTTGCAGAGCGTACACTGGCCAAGAAGCAGCGCAACTTTGCCCGCGCCGACCAGATTCGCGCCGAGCTGGCCGCGAAAGGCGTCGTCATTGAAGACTCGAAGGACGGCGTGCGTTGGAAGCGGAAATAATGGAGTTGGCGTAAACTTGGTTCAGCGGAACAAACGGCTTCCCAGGGAGGTGTGTCCAATGGATTTCGAGATTGTCTTTGACCGAGAAGAGGACGGCCGCTGGATAGCGGAGATTGAAAGTCTGCCCGGAGTGCTCGCTTACGGCGCTACGCGCACAGAAGCGCGATCAAAGGCCGAGGCGCTGGCGCTGCGAGTGATTGCCGACCAGATCGAGGTAGCTCAATCGACCCCGGATCACGTGCGCTTTGCTGTCGCATGAGGCCTTCCTATGAGCCAGTGGCCCTCTTCGCGTGCGTCGAAAGTCTTGCGAGCTTTGCAGCGCGTTGGATGGCGTGAGAAGCTTCGCATCAGCAAGAGCGGTTCCCACAAGCAGCTAGAACATCCTAAGTACCCCTATGAATTCACGTGGGCCTTCCATGACGCGGAGGAGATCGGCCCCAAAATGCTTGCCCGCATTGCGAAACGAACAGGATTGAAACCGGAGGACATCTAGCCCCCATGGAAGCCAACGAAGCCCAGGAGTTGCAGGAACACGCCGAGCACGGATCGCACGAATCCTCGCTGCGGCCGGTCGCCTTGACCATGACAGTACTGGCTGTGCTGGTGGCCGTCACCACCGTGCTGGGCCATCGCACCCACACTGAGGCCGTGCTCAGGCAGGCCAAGGCCAGCGATACGTGGAACGAATACCAGGCCAAGAAGAACCGCGCCTACGACACGGCTCTGGTGACCGATCTGCTTGGCGTGGTGACTCTCGCCGACGAGAACGCCGCCAAGAAGATCGCCAAGGGCTACGCCGACCACCAGGGAAAGTGGGCCGACGATCTGAAGGAAGAACAAAAGGAGGCTTTGGCGCTTGAAGAAGAGGTGAGGCTGGCCGAGCACCGGGCCGACTTCTTCGATCTGGGCGAGGCGCTGCTGGAGATAGGCCTGGTCATCACCTCGGTCACGCTGCTCACGCGCAAGCGCGCCTACTGGTTTGCGGGCATCGTCTCCTCGCTGGGCGGCGTCATCTCAGTGGTCTGGGGACTGCTGCTCAAGTAACGGATCGCGCACCCTCACAGCGCGGCGCCTGCTTCTGGGTCGCTACAAACGGCGCCCAAGAAGTTGCGCCTTTCGCCCGACTGGCCGACAATGGTCTGCCATGGGATGGATGGAGCGAATGCGGATGGGCTGCGCGGAGCGTACGCTCGCCGGTCTGCAATGGATCGCGAGCCGTCGGGGCGGCGCATCGGCGCTGCCCGCTCACCTGGAAACCGGCATCGAGGGCGAGGACGCGGCATTCTTTTACCTGCGCCGCAAGGGTTACATGGTGGTGGCGCGGCGCTGGTCGTCGGGCAGCGTGGATGGCGACCTCGACCTGATCGCATGGCAAGGGCCGATGCTGTGCTTCATCGAAGTAAAGACGCGCACCGCCCACGACATTGCCCCGGCCGAGGCGCGCGTCGACTCGCACAAGCGCCACGTTCTTCGCCGCCTGGCGCGCCAGTACGTGCGCCAGTTACCCACGGAGACTGCCCCGCCGGTCCGCTTCGACGTGCTCAGCGTCTATCTTGTGCCGGGAGAAGATAAGGAGTTCGTCCACTTTGAGAATTCCTTCGGCTGGAGCGAGCGGCGGGAGGATTGGGAATAAGTTCTGCCCGCTCCGCCGGGTATTCTCCCGCGTCACTTCAACCGTGTAGTATGGCCTTGATGTCCGTTCCTACAGGAGGGTCCCATGGATCGCGTTGTCACATTCCTGCTGACTCAGAATCCCGATGCCGCCCTTCATTTCTACCGCGACAAGCTCGGCTTCACTTTCCTGCGGGATGATGGATTTGCCCTCGTCTTCGACATGAATGGCGTTATGCTGCGCATCGGCAAGGTGCCGGAATTCACTCCCGCGCAGAACACGGTTCTGGGCTGGGAAAGCGGAGACATCGCCTCCGCCGTTGACAGTTTGGCCCAAAAGGGCGTGGTCTTCGAGCGTTATCCGATGATGGCTCAGGATGAGCGGGGCATCCAGACGTTCCCGACCGGAGACAAGGTGGCGTGGTTCAAGGATCCCGATGGGAACGTGCTTTCGCTTTCTCAGCACGCCGCCATCGCGGGCTGAGGCCGCCTACCCCTGCGCGTTCTGCCATTCCTCAAGCCATGCCATCTGAATGGCCTCAAGCCGCGACTCGTTGGACTTCAGCGGGTCGTCGGCGAAGCCTTCCAGCTCGGTCACGTAGCGGTGCAGGTCGGTGTAGCGCACCGTCAAGGGGTCCACCTCGGGAAACTTCTCCTGCAACTGAATGCCGATCTCCTCGGCGTCGATCCATAGAATCTCGCGCGCCATAACTCTTACTCCCATTTCGGGCCTACTAAGTTCCTCATAACAACAAACCTGTCATCCTGAGCGGAGGTCGCCTTGGCGACCGCAGTCGAAGGACCTGTGTGTCGGCACTTGACTGCTATCCATCTACTTCTCTTCCGCCAGGGCAAGCGGCTTGCCCTCGGAGACGTAGTTGCGGTTCCACTTGGGAATCTCGACCACGTACTCGCCGGGGCGGGTGATGACGGCCTGGCAGCCCAGCCGCGAGTTCAACTGCTGGTCGGCGGCCATATCCATGCGGTCCAACTCATCGTCGTCGGCCTCGCTGATGCCCTCCTGGTTCTTGATCCACAGGTGGCAGGTGGTGCAGGCGCAAACGCCTCCGCAGGCGTGGTCGAGAAAGACATCGTGGTTCTCGGCCACGTCGAGAAACGACATCGGCTTGCCGTGATGCTGGTACGGCATAGAACCGAACTCGAATTCGACCGTCCGGCCCTCGGGGAGAAACGTAACGCGCACCAGCTTATCCGCGGGAATGCTCTTCTCGGTTGATTCACTCATACGATCCGTCTCTTTCGCGTTTGCTTGGCTCTTTGGAACGGAGCGAAATATCCAAACCCCAGCCCCGAAAAACATGCCTGAGGGGCTAAAGCCCGCCTCGATCTTATTGCGCCTTACGCCACGACTGAAGTCGTGCCCTTTCAAAGCCACTCACTTGAACTCCGCCGCAGCCATGGCGTGCGGCGCGGTCACGGCTTCTCCTAACTCCTCGCCCGCGGCAGCCATCGTTTTTCCGCGAATGGCGGTGGTGACCGCGGCCTCCATCATCAGCTCGGCAAAGCGCCGCGTGGCCTGGTCCAGCGCCAGGGTAGCATCGCGAATGGCAGCCGCGTTCTCGCCCAGCTTAACGGATTGCAAACTCATGCGCGCCGCCGCAATCGCCGCCTGCTCCTCGCCGGTCAACTGCTGCCATGCCGGGCTCTGCGGAGCGCGCTCGACCGCGGCAAGAATCGTCTCCGCCTCGTTGCGCGCCTCGATCAGCAGGCGCTTGGCAAAGTCCTCCTCGGCGTGATCGAAGGAGTCGAGAATCATGCTCTCGACCTGCTCGTCGGTCAATCCATAGGTCGGCTTCACCTCGATCTGCGCCGCCTGGCCGCTGCGCTGCTCGCGCGCCGAGACGTGCAGAATGCCATCGGCGTCGATGAGGAAGCGAACCTCGATGCGCGGCAGCCCGGCGCTCATGGGGGGAATGCCGCGCAGGTCGAAGCGGGCCAGCGAACGGCAATCGGCGGCCAGTTCGCGCTCGCCTTGCACAACGTGAATGGCAACGTTAGTCTGGCCGTCTACGCCGGTGGTGAAGTGCTCGGTGGCCGAGGCGGGAATGGTTGAGTTGCGCTGGATGATGCGCGCCACGGCGCCGCCCAGCGCCTCGATACCCAGCGACAGCGGGGTCACGTCCAGCAGCAGCATCTCCCCGGTGGTCTTCGAGGCGCCGGCCAGAATGTCAGCCTGCACAGCCGCGCCCAGCGCGACAACTTCGTCGGGATTCAGTTCGATGTGAGGCTTCTTGTCGCGCGCCGTCAGATGAAAAAGCTCGTCCACCAGCTGCCGCACCGCGGGAATGCGCGTCGACCCGCCCACCAGCACCACTTCGTCGATCTGCTCCGGCGCGATGCCGGCGTCGGCAAGGGCCTGCTTGCAGGGGCCGGCCGTGCGGTCGAGCACTGGCTCGATGAGCAGCTCGAAGACCGCGCGCGGAATCTCGCGCTGGTAACGGTCGCCGTTGGGCAGCTCGATATCGAAGTGCGCCGCGGGCTTGGTGGAAAGAGCGATCTTGGCCTCGATGGCCGCCTTGCGCAAGGCCTGCACCGCGCCGGGATGCCGGCGCAGATCGACTCCATGCTCGGCGTGAATCTCGTTCAGGGCGATGGTCAACAGCAGATTGTCGATGTCGTCGCCGCCCAGGTGCGTATCGCCATTGGTGGACTGCACCTCGAAGATGCCGTCGCGCAGCTTGAGGATGGAGATATCGAAGGTGCCGCCGCCCAGATCGTAGACCGCGATGGTGCCCACCTTGGCGCGGTCCAGCCCGTAGGCCAGCGCGGCCGCGGTGGGCTCGTTTACCAGCCGCAGCACTTCAAGGCCGGCCATGCGGCCCGCGTCCTTGGTGGCCTGGCGCTGCGCATCGTTGAAGTAAGCGGGGACGGTGATGACCGCCTGAGTGACGGGTGCGCCGAAGAACCGCTCGGCGTTGCGCTTGAGCTGGCGAAGAATGTAAGCCGAAATCTCCGGCGGCGTGAACTTGAGTTCGCCCAGCTTGATGCGCGGCACTTCGCCCGCTTCAACGTCTTCGGCCAGCCGGAAGGGAAACAGCTTCAGCTCGTCTTGAATCTCCTCAAGGCCGCGGCCCATCAGCCGCTTGACGGAATAGATGACCCGCTCCGGCGTCTCGATGAGCGCCTTGCGCGCGGTATTGCCCACGGTGACCGTAGGCCGGCCACCCCCGGCGGGAATCGGATCGAGCGCCACCACCGACGGCACGAGGTTCAAGCCGTCCACGCCGGGAATCACCACCGGGGCGTCGCCCTGCATATAAGCGACCAGGGAATTGGTGGTTCCCAGGTCGATTCCGACTACGCGTCCTTCCGCCATG
>JBEKCX010000118.1:0-7903 GCA_050014655.1 Occallatibacter sp.
CTGGGCGATCCGAATTACTTTGCTCAACTGCTGGCGAAGACCGATCCGGATGCGTCCACCAAGATTGCCCCTGCCAGCCCCGGCGGAGAGTTGCTGCAGGAGGGCGAGAAGGCCTTCACGGCCGGAGATTATCAGACGGCGCTGGCCAAGTACGCGGCGGCGGAGGAGGCTGATCCGAAACTGTATCTGGCGCCCCTGTTTGCCGGCGACACGGCCTACCAGCAGAGGGATCTGAAGACCGCGGCCAAGTGGTTTGCGTGGGCGATCGAGGTCGATCCGAACCGCGAGACGGCGTACCGCTACTGGGGCGATGCGCTGCTGCGGATCGGAAACGACCCGGCGGCGGCCAAGCCAAAGTTCATCGATGCAATTGTGGCCGAGCCGTATAACAAGCTGGCCTGGCAGGGATTGCAGCAGTGGGCACAGCGCGAGCAGGCGGTGCTTCTGGCGCCCAAGATCGAGCGGCCGGCGGCTCCGGTGGTGGACCCCAAGAAGCCCAATAACATCACTATCAATATCGGTCCGGGCAAGACCGACGACAAGCAGCATCCGGGCGCATCGGCGTGGCTGGGGTATTCGTTGCTGCGCGCCAGCTATCGAGGCGATCAGTTCAAGAAGGAGTTTCCCGGTGAGAAGGAGTACCGGCACACGCTGAAGGAAGAAGATGCGGCTCTGACCGTGGTGGCCACGATGCTCAAGGAAAAGAAGGTTGCGCCGGAGAAGCTGGACGAGAGCCTGCGCAACCTGGTTGAGCTGAGCGATGCGGGGATGCTGGACTGCTGGATTCTGATCAACGCGGCCGACCAGGGAATTGCGCAGGACTACGACGCCTACCGCAACCAGCACCGGCAGCTACTGCACGATTATATTGAGCGCTTCGTGGTGCATGGAGGAGCGCCGTAGCTGGTTGAGAAAGACTCGATTCGGAGGGAGGCGGGGGTTTCAACCCCCGCATAAGGTCCATAGAATCAACCCCGGCAATCCAGTTCCGGCCTGAAATCAGCCGGCAATCTGGCGGAAGAGGTAGAAGAGGGTTCCGGAGAGCAGCGCCGCGGCCGGGAGCGTGAAGACCCAGGCGGCCGCAATGTTGCGAATGGTGGACCACTGCAGGCCGCTGCCGTTGGCGGCCATGGTGCCGGCCACGCCGGAACTCAGCACGTGGGTCGTTGAGACCGGCAGTCCGAAGTTGTCGGCGGCCGAGATGGTGCACATGGCGACCAGCTCGGCGCAGGCGCCTTGGGCGTAGGTGAGGTGCTCCTTGCCGATCTTTTCGCCCACCGTGACGACGATGCGCTTCCAGCCCACCATGGTTCCCATGCCCAGCGCCAGGGCCACGGCCACCTTGACCCAGGTGGGGATGAACTTGGTTGCATTATCGATCTTCTTCTTGTAATTGCCCAGGGCTGCATTCTCATCCTTGCTGAAGACCGGCGTTTTCCCCGCCTGTATCAGACTGGCGTCGTTCTTTTGCATCAGGCGGATCGCTTCGCTGGTCACGTACATGTCGTTGCGGACGTTGGCCTGATCCTTGGCCGGAACCGCCTTGAACTCCTTGTAGACCACCACTTCGCCGGCCAGATCCTGGACCAGTTCGTGAAGCGCGAGGACGGTGTCCGGCTGGACTTCCTTGGTGCGCAGGTAATCGGTCACTTCGGCGCGGGCATCCGGTCCCAGATAGCCGGTCTTGTCTATATGCCGGTCAAGGACGTGTCCGGCCTGCTCGCTGGCGGCGATGAAATCCTGTACCTGATTAGCGGTGACGGCGTGGTTGAGCGCGTAGGCGGTGGGGACGGTGCCGATAAGGATGAGCATGATGAGGCCCATGCCCTTCTGTCCGTCATTGGAGCCGTGCGCAAAGCTGACGCCTGAGCAAGTGAAGATGAGCAGGGCGCGGATCGGCCAGGGTGGAGGCGTGTTGCCTTTGGGCGCCGTAAAAAGCACGTCCGCATTCTCGATCACCAGCCTGGCGCCCAAAGCCAGGATCCACAGACCAGCGATTCCCACCAAGAGCATGACAAAGATCAGCCCAAAGGGGGATTGCCAGCTCTCAAGAAATGCGACGGGCTGCCAAACGGGCGGGCCGAGAGGGCCGAAAAGCCCGAGAACAAGCGGAGCGACCAGGTTCATCAGGTAGGTCCCGCCGACACCGGTGATTGCGATGGAGGGAATCGCCCACAGGGGCCTCTTGTGGTTCTCATTGTAGAGAACGGCCATATGCCTGGCCCATTTGGTGATGATGAATAGCTTGGAAAGCAGCAGCAGCAGAAAGGCGGCGCCGAAGCCGATGAGTGGCGAGATCAGCAGCACCTTGAAGACCTTGGTGGCTTGTTCCCAGTCCACGCCGGAGGTGCCGGTATGAGGGCTCATCAGTTGGTTGGCGATGCCGACGCCGATGATGGAGCCGACCATGGTGTGGGAGCTGGAGGCCGGCAGTCCGAACCACCAGGTGCCCAGATTCCATAGGATGGCCGCGATCAGCAAGGCGAAGACCATGGCAAAGCCGGCGCCGGAGCTGACCTGGAGGATCAGTTCCACCGGGAGCAGCGTGATGATGGAGAAGGCCACCGCCCCGGAAGAGAGCAGAACCCCGGTCAGGTTGCACAACCCGGACCAGACCACGGCAATGTTGGGGTCCAGCGAGTGAGTGTAGATGACCGTGGCCACGGCGTTGGCCGTGTCGTGGAAGCCGTTGACGAACTCGAAGGCAAGGGCGATCAAAAGCGCCGTGCCCAGCAGCGCATAGGGCCAAATGCTGCCGAGGGTTACGCCGCTGAAGTCCTCAAGAATGTGGAAGGCGATGAAGCCGATTCCGATAATCAGCGCGGCCAGAACGACGCCTCCGCTGATCATGGCGTGGGATTTCTTCATCTTCTTGTCAAGTAACGCCGCCGCCGGGGGACGGCCTTCAATTGTTGTCGCCAAATCGGACATTCAGGGGGCTCCAGGCATTGAGATGGGAATCTCGTCCGGTCGAACCGACCGGGACCAGCTTCCAGACTCAACGATGGAGATATGAGGCAGATGAAAGAGATATGAATATCAGGTTACAAATCTGTCATTTACGGTCCTATTTGCCCGCCCTCATCCGCTGCCGCATGGCCTCGTTGTCCGCATACACGCGCCACTCGGCCACCTTGCCGTCCTTGATCGACGCCCGGAACGCCGCAGGCGTCTTCCACCCGTTCTCCTCCCGCAGCCAACCATCCGCGGTATAGGTCCCCTTCGCCACCCCCACCATCAGCACCACTGGCCGACGGCAAAGCGTCTCCTCTATGGCAATCGAATAATCTGGAACCATGCGGAAGTACCCAACCCAGCAGGTCCGCACTTGCTCCCGTCCCTGGATAATCTGCCCCATGGAATCGATAAACCGGTGCCCCACAGTCATCAACTCCGCCATCGCTTCCACATCGTGCCGGTTGATGGCCCGCACAAAATCCTGCGCTACACTCTCAGCCGTTTTCCACATGCCGACATTGTACTCGCGTTTTGTGCGCCTTCACAGACGCTCCATCCCCAAAACCGCCGTCACCCCGAGTTTCCCCAAGATGCCGGCGTCCTGAGCCCGGCCCGCCCAAGCGGACGCAGCCGAAGGACCACACCTGGTCCGAGAACGCCACAGAGCGAACCGGCTTCAGCAACCGGGAGCGGCGGAATGCCTGCGCCGCCTAACCCATCTCGACTTCCACCTGGTTCTCCGCCAGCAACTTCTCCGCCGGGATGAAGTTCCCCTGCAACTGCTTCCCGTTGAGAACCAGCGTCTTCACTCCCTTTTGCACCCCGGCTGGGTTCCTGACTTCCACAGTTACTTTCTTTCCGCGAAAGACGCGAGTTACTTTGAAATCCTTCCAGGCGGAAGGAATGCAGGGATCGATTCTGAGGCCGCCATACTCCGGCTGAAGCCCGAGGATGTATTGAGTGACAGCAAAGAAAGACCACGCGGCGGAACCGCTCAGCCAGGGAACGCGCGAGGCGCCAAATCGCGGACTGTACTTGCTGTGGGTGAACTGGCAGTAAACGTAAGGCTCAATCTGGCGGAGTTCCGCGCGCGTGTTATAGGCGGCGGGCAGATAGGCCCTGAAATACTCGTAGGCCAGATCGCCGTGGCCGAGCAGCGTCTCCGCCATAACCGCCCAGGCCTGGGTATGGGTGAAGATGCTGCCGTTCTCCTTCAGGCCCACGTTGAACAGCACGGCTCTCATAACTCGAAAGTCAGTCTGCCTGTAAGGAGGGTCGCAAATCATCAGGCCGAACTCGGTGGCCAGGCGTTCGCGCACCGACTGCATCGCCCGCGCTGCCTTTTCGGAGCGAGCGTGACCGCTGATCAACGCCCAGGATTGCGGAGTTAGAAAGATGCTTCCCTCGGCGCTCTCCTTCGAGCCATACTTGAAACCGTCGGCGCGGTAAGCGCGCAGGTACCATTCTCCGTCCCAAGCATCCTCTTCCAAACGATCGTCCAACTTAGCAAGTTGATCCTTTGCCCACTTCTCCTCTTCTTCTGAATTCAAGAGCCGGCATATCTCCAAATACACGGCCAAAGCGTAGCGCAATTGAAAGGCCACGAAGATCGATTCGCCCTGCTGGCCAAGGCGAATGCAATCGTTCCAATCCGCGGACAGGCCGCAGGGCAGGCCATGCGCCCCCGAGCGCTGCACATTGAACTGGATGGCGCGCTTCATGTGAGCGAGAACCGTATCTTCGCCACTGTCGGCAAACGGCAATACCTTGTTATAGAAAGAAACCTCGCCGGTCTCCTTCACGTAAGCCGGAATCGCATTGAAAAGCCACAGGCAGTCGTCGGAACGGTAGTCCTCTTCCCGCGGAGCTATTTCCTTTCCTGGGTGATGATCAAACTGCCGCACCACGGGCATGGCCCCGCCGGTCGAGACCTGCCCAGCAATCATCAGCTCCAGCCGCTGACGGGCTTCTTCGGGAATCGTATGCATGACTCCCAGCATGTCCTGGACCGTGTCCCGGTAACCCAGCCCATCGCGCTCGCCCGCATAAATCAAGCTCGCCGCGCGCGACCAGGCATAAGTGATCAGGCAATTGAACGGGCCCCACATATTCAGCGTACTGTTCAACTCGGCGTCCGGAGTCTCCACGGTAAGCCCGGCGATGCGCTCATGCCAATAGCCTTTTAACTTGGCAAGCTCCTCGCTGACCTTCGCCATATTGCCGAATTCCGCCAGCGCGGCCTTGCCCTCTTCCCGGCCCCTGCCAATCCCCATCAGAACGAGAAACTCCTTTGTCTCTCCGGGCGCAAGAGTTATGCTGGCTTGCAGCGTGCCGCAGCCGTTGTCGCCGAAGGCGAGGGAGTTTGTGCATTGCCCCTGCTCGACAACCGCGGGGTTGCCATAACCGCGATAATCCCCAATAAAGGAGGCACGGTCCGTGTCATAGCCAACCACCTCGGCGCCCGCCAAAGCCAGGAAGGTGTGACGCCCCTGGTCCTTCTCGGCAAAATCATCCGGCACCGACGGGACGTTTACATTGGTTCCGTGGTCGATGATATTGTCCTTGACCTCCATCTTAACCGTGTGCTGCGTGTACTGCAGATTGATGAGATCGTTCCAGGCGTCCCAGTTTCCGGCATACTCCACATAAGTGAAAGCGCTCAGCCGGCGAGGCTTCCCGCTCAGGTTGACGAGCTTAACATGCCAGCACTCGAAGGTCTTTCCCAGCGGAACAAAGTAAGTGGTTTCGGTTGCTATGCCGTCGTACTCCGATGAAATGACCGTGTAGGCGCTGCCGTGGCGGCACTCGGACTTGTATTGGTCGAGCGGCTTGCCCACCGGCTGCCACGAGGCGGACCAGTAGTCCTTGCTGTCGCGGTCGTGCAGATAGATATAGCGGCCCGGCTGGTCCATGGGTAGCGAGTTGAAGCGCAGCCGCGTGAAACGCCCCATGGCTGCCGACTTATAGAAGCTGTACCCACCGGCATTATTGGTGATGATGGCGCCGTATTCGGTCGAGCCGAGATAGTTGCTCCACGACCTGGGAGTATCGGGCCGATCGATCACATACTCCTTGTTCGCGTCGTCAAAATGCCCGAATTGCATCGGATAGTCTTCCTCCCATGGCCTTGAAACTCGTCTCGGATAAGCGAGCAAAGCGCGGTATCCCGCGGACTGCGCCTTCCGGATCGGCGCTTACTTCCGCATCGCCGAAACTCAGAATAGATCCGCCGCCTCGGTCGCCGCGTGGCGCGCCTGCAACTCGCCCTGCAGCTTCTTCATCCGGGCTTCGTTGAGCGGATAGAGGATCATGCCCAGGCCGGTCAGCAAGAAGCCCACTGCGGGAATGACGGTAAACAGGAGCAGGATGGCATGCAGGGCGTGATGCGTTTGCGCGACACCGGCCTGGTAGCCAAACGAAGCCAGCAGCCAGATGGCAACTGGACCGCCGATAGCCCAACCGAGTTTGTTGGACATACCCGCTGCCGAGAAGATGAGGCCTGTGGCGCGGCGTCCAGTGCGCCACTCGGAGTAGTCGGCCGAGTCCGCAAACATTGCCCACAGTACCGGCGAAGTCGGTCCGGTGACTGCGCTGTAAAGGACCTGGAAGGCGAACATCACCACGATTTGCTCCGGCTTTACCCAGTAAGATACAGCAAGGAATACGGAACCCAGCACGGCGAGGCCGATGTAAGTGGCCTTTCTGCCGGCAAAGCGTGTGACATGCTGAATGGCGGCCGCTCCGAGACATGAGAGCAGGGCACCGGCGACCATAAAGGCAGCGGACAGTTTTTCATTGCCGACATAATACTGGAAGTAATAAAGGATGGCGCCGCTGCGGATGGCCACCGAGCAGACCGTCAGCGTTCCGGTAAAGAAGAGGATGAGCCACGGCACATTGGTTGCCAGGTCGGAAAAATCCCGCCCTAGTGAGGTGTTCTGCGGGGCCGGCTGTATGCGTTCTTTGGTCAGCGCGAAGGTGAGGAAGAACAGCGCGGTAGCCACAACGGCATAAAGGCCCATCGTCAGTTGATAGCCATGGGCCTCGGCCGCGGCCAGCGCCATTCCGCTCATCCCCTGTCTGACGTGCCCGAAGTAATCCACCAGATAGAGCGTTGAATACTGAACGATCATCCCTGCTCCAAAGGCAAAGGCAAAGCGATACGACGAGACGCTGGTGCGCTCCTGCGAATCAGGCGAGATCACGCCCATCAAAGCCGAGTAGGGAATGTTGATGGCCGAGTAGACCATCATCATCAGGCTCAGCGTGATGTAAGCATAGATCAGCTTTCCGTTGGGGCTAAATCCCGGCGTGGTAAAGGTGAGAAAACTGATGATGCCGAAAGGGACAGCGAACCAAAGCAGGTAGGGACGGAATTTGCCCCATCGCGTCCAGGTTCTGTCGCCCATTACACCCATGAACAGGTCAAACCCCATGTCAAAAAAACGCGTCAGCAGAAGCAGGACCGCGAGTTTCTTCAGCAGCGTGTCTTCTAACTTGGCATCGGGAGTATAGAAGAAGACGTCGGTATAGAACTTGCTCTGAAAATAGATGAAGGTCATCCAAAAGAGATTGGAGGCCGCATCGCCGAAGGCATAACCCGTCTTCTCAGCAAACGTCAGTCTTTGAGCTTTCGGTTTCATGAATCCTGTCTTTCCTGTTCAGGGATTCTCATAATGGTGCGCAAAACGCGATGTTCATTCCGGATGAAGGTCGAACTGCCTCAGGACCACGGTGACGCGGCACGGCGCAGGTGGTTCCCGCGTGCAAGTATACATTAGGGGCAAAGCGAGCGGCGCCCCTGCACACAATTCAGCGCCAGCGCCAGGGCCGACGCATCTAAATTGCTATATGCAAAGTGGACTATGCGGGATGAGATGGGGGCATGGACAGTCCCCTGAAGTATTTTGCCGAGGTGCGCGACCCGCGAGTGGAGCGGACGCGC
>JBEKCX010000119.1:0-7656 GCA_050014655.1 Occallatibacter sp.
CAGAAAGCCTTCGACGACTTCCACCTCTACGACCTCAACCGCACCGTTGCGCTGCGCGACGGCGAGATCAAGCAGGTCCAGTTCCTTGAGGCCTCCGGCGTCGCCCTCTCGCGCAGCTACCTCTACGACGGCGCAGCGGAGAACCGCCAGCCCATCGCCCAGTTTGGCGGCAACTTCATCCAGCAGCAGAACTACGGCCTCAGCTCCGACAACACCAAGGTCCAAATACTGGAGGAGTTCAAGAACACCCAGTCCAACCACCTGGGCATTCCCCTGCCCGCCGGACGGATTCGCCTCTATCGCCGCGACGCCGACGGCCAGATGGAGTTCGTGGGAGAAAGCATCATCAATCACACCCCCACGGAAGACACCGTGAAGATCAATACCGGCAGCGCCTTCGACGTGAAGGGCTCACGCCGCCAGACCGACTTCTCCACCGATCAGGGCCGCCGTCTCCTGGAAGAGACCTTCGAGATCAAGCTCACGAATCAAAAGCCCGAACCCGTCAACATCAACGTTCTCGAGCACCTCTATCGCGGCGACGAATGGGAGATACTGCACAAATCGGCCGACTACACCAAGCTCGACAGCCACACCATCCAATTCCCCGTCGAGGTTCCGGCCAAAGGGGAGGCAACGCTCACTTACTCCGTCCGTTATTCCTGGTGAGTTGGGAGCCGCAAAAAAAGCGCCGGAACTGGGCATTCCAGCTCCGGCGCAAGGGGGTTGGTACAACGCTCTTGTGGTTAGTCGAGCTCATCCACGTAGTGGGCCAGCAGCACCGTGTTGCCGGAGGTGGGATCCTTGAGCAGCAGCCCGACCACGCGCACATTCTCGCCGTTGGTTAGGCCGCCCAGCCCGGTCAGGCCGCCCCGGAACTCGGTTGGGGTTGCGGTATAGACGGTCACCGTCTGCGGCACCAGCAGTCCGGCAAAACCGTTGATTTTCATCTGGAACGTTCCGTTGGCCGTGCTCACGCTGTTGGCAACCACCGTGCCGTTGAAGCCCCAGTGGCGCAGCACGACGCGGTTCACCGTCACCGCCTGTGAGTTGGCAGCGCCGGTCGCCTGTCCGCCCACGGACACGTGCTGACCCGGCAGCATTTGGCTGGAGTTGAATAGGAACTCCGTCAGCGGATTGTGCCACCAGTAGATGAAGAACTTCTCATTGCCGGAGAGGTTCACTTGCGCAATCTGCCCCAGCGTGATTCCGGTGGTGGTGGGCAACAGGCCGCGCACGTACAGGTCAAAGCTGGTCGCCGGCCCTGAAGAGGGTTGAACGTAAGTGATCTGCCCGGCCGCATAGAAGCCGCTCTGCGACAGAATCGCCACATCGTCGGCGTCCAGCGTGGAGTCGGCCTTATCCAGCGTGCCGCTGACCTCGACGATGCTGCTGGTGGTCAGCGAACTGAGACTCTCGCCGTTCTCCCACTCCGTCGAACCGTTCACGTCGATGGTGAAGTTCCGGCCGTGCGGCCCCTGCACAACGAAGGACTGCGAGCCCACGCTGACTACGGCCGCGACGAATGTATCGATGTATCCGCCGGAATCGCCGGTCCCAACCGCTTTAATATCGAACGTGGGCGAAACCACACCGGTAAAGTTGCCGTTCGAGTCCACCTCGACGGACTTGCGCAGATCGAGGTCCACGCGCAGGCCGACCGGCGTCCCGGCTTGCGTAACCACAAGCGGCGAAGCCAACTGAACCGAGTAGGTGTAGGTCGATGTGTTGGCGGGGTAGGTCGCCGTTTCGGTCTGGATGGTGGGCGGGCCGCTGGCGGGCACGTTCAGGTAGCCGATGGTTGGTGTGCCCAGCGTGATGGAGATGCTGTCATAGGTGCCTTGCTGAACATCGTTCATGTCCAGCAGGGTTTGCAGGCCGTTGAAGCGGGCAAAATCCACGGTGGGCGTACCGCTGAGCAGCGGCACGCTGGTCCCGCTTGAGGTAATGGCGTTGATGCTCTCGACCGGCACCGAAAACGATACGACGCTGGCCAGCGGAGCATCGGTGCCGACAACAAATGCCGGACCTGTTTCCGTGGTTTGCGTGCCTGTGCCGATTGAGCCGGATACGATGGAGCCGTTGCCACAGCCGGCGATCAGCAATGCGGCTGCAGCCAACGAAACAAATGCGATTGGCAATGACTTGATTAGCGTCCTGGAGTCCATAACCGTTACACCTCTCTCTGCTCTTAAGCCCTTTGGTCTGTTTTGGTCAACGAACGCCGAGCGGGCCAACTCATTGGCTCCTCAGACAGCAACATCGCCGGACTTCTGTGCCGTGAGAGAGGCGCGCAGAACTAGCTTGCGCGCCTTCCGGCGGTCTCAGAGAGAACCTAGGCAAAATGCCACTGGGCGCGTTCGGGCGGAACTGTAGGCAGAAATCGAAAGTCGCGGGATGGCTGGGCGCCCGATTCAGCCTCAAGTGCGGATCGAGTCTATGCCAGCCTTCAGAAGCGGAAACACGTCGATTCTCGGAAAGTTGCGTGGATCGGTGTTTATTTTTTTGTCAATTCGCGGCCGGGGCCGGTTCCTATCGAAATTGTCTCCTATCGGGGGGCCGCAAGCTGATCGAAGACAGGCGGGGGCTTTCGGCAGACCAAGCGCTCGCCGCAACGCGAGAGGACTTGCGGCTTCGGTTTACAGATATTTAGGAACCGCTGTAGTAGGTTGAGCATAGGCGGATGAACATGGAAGAGCAAGCGCACGCCAGAACGCAACAAGGCTCTTGCGGGGGCGGCTGGCGTGGGTGAACGCTCTTGATGAGCGGCCGGCGATGCGCCCCGCCCCGGCGGTATGGTTGGCAGCCAACCCTCATCCTGTCCGGTGCGCGATCGGGGATTGCGCGCACATGCAAGATTCTAAAGTCTTTCCCAACTCAATCAACGGCGTTGCCCAACCGGCAGCGAGGAGTTCTTCTTATGCCTTGGATCACGACCAAAGACGGAACCGAAATCTACTACAAGGACTGGGGCACGGGACAGCCCGTGGTCTTCAGCCACGGGTGGCCGCTGAGCGCCGACGCCTGGGACGCCCAGATGGTCTTCTTGGCCTCGAACGGCTACCGGGCGATAGCGCACGACCGGCGCGGGCACGGGCGATCGGGCCAGCCTTGGGATGGGAACGATATGGACACCTATGCCGACGATCTTGCCACGCTGACCAAAAAGCTGGATTTGAAGCACGCGGTCCACGTGGGGCACTCGGCCGGCGGGGGCGAGGTTGCGCGCTACATTGGGCGCTACGGAACCGAGCGCGTGGCCAAGGTGGCGCTGATCGGCTCAGTGACGCCGCTGATGGTGCAAACGGCGGCCAATCCGGGCGGATTGCCGATGGCGCTCTTCGATTCCATGCGGGCCGGGGTCCTGGCCGACCGGTCGCAGTTCTTCAAGGGATTGACGATGACCTTCTACGGCACCAACCGGTCCGGAGTCTCGGTATCGGAGGGCCTTCTGAACTCGTTCTGGCTGCAGGGCGCGCAGGCTTCGCTGAGGGCCGTTCTGGAGTGCATCAAGGCGTTTTCAGAGACGGACTTTACCGAGGATCTGAAGAAGATCGACGTGCCGGCGCTGATCCTCCACGGCGACGCCGACCAGATTGTGCCTCTCGCGGACTCAGCGCCGCTGACCGCCGCGCTGGTGAAGGGATCGACGCTGAAGGTGTATGCCGGCGGCGATCACGGCCTCTGCTCGACCTACACGGACCAGGTGAATGCGGATTTGCTGGCGTTTATTCGGGGGTAGAGGGCGTTCAGCCGAGCAGTCTGGCGGCGTCTTTGGCGAAGTAGGTGACGACGAAGCCGGCGCCGGCGCGGCGGATGCTCAGGAGCGATTCGAGGATGGCGCGATCATGGTCCAGCCAGCCTCTCTGGAACGCCGCCTGGAGCATGGAGTACTCGCCGGAGACCTGGTAGGCGCCGAGGGGCGCGTCGAAACGCTCGCGGGCGGCGCGGATCACGTCGAGGTAGGGCATGGCGGGCTTCATGAGGATCATATCCGCGCCTTCTTCGAGGTCGAGCGAGATCTCGCGCAGGGCTTCGCGGAGGTTGGCGCCGTCCATCTGGTAGCTCTTGCGGTCGCCGAATTGGGGGGCGGAATCGGCGGCCTCGCGGAAGGGTCCGTAAAATGCGGAGGCAAACTTGGAGGCGTAGCTGAGGATGGGGGTATTCTCGCAGCCTTCGTCGTCGAGGGCGCTGCGGATAGCCCCGACGCGGCCGTCCATCATGTCGCTGGGGGCGACGACATCGGCTCCGGCGCGGGCAAGCGAAGCGGCGGTTTGGGCGAGCAGATCGAGGGTAGGGTCGTTCTCGACTTCAAAGCCGTCGCGGGTTTCGACCACCACGCCGCAATGGCCGTGGCAGGTGTACTCGCAGAGGCAGACGTCGGCGATGAGAACCAACTTGCCGGCCGCGGGCGATTGCTTGAGGGCGCGCAGGCCCCGCTGCACGATGCCATTGTCGTCCCATGCGCCGGAGCCTTGCTCGTCCTTGGTCTCAGGCAGGCCGAACAGCAGCAGGCCTCCAAGGCCGATGCGGGCGGCTTCTTCGGCTTCGCGCACCGCCTCGTCGATGGAGAGGTTGAAGACGCCGGGCATGGAGCTGACCTCGCGGCGCACACCCTCACCGGGACAGAGAAACAGGGGGTAGATCAGGTCGCCGGGCTCGAGGGCTGTTTCGCGCACCAGGGCGCGAAGAGATTCGCTGCGCCGAAGGCGGCGCATCCGCATTTCAGGGAAGCTCATGGTTCAGATTGTAGATGAAGCTGCTTCAAAGCTGGTCATAGAGCGTGGTATTGCGATAGCCGAGCAGGACGACGAGGGTCCAGATGGCAAGGGCGGTACCGAAGGGGAGTTTCACCAGGTTGAAGATGGCGGCTACGATGGCCACCACGCGGCCCCATTGAGTGCGCTCCATCAGGCCCCATCCGGCCGCCAGAGCCAGACCGGCCCGGACCAAGAGGATTATCCAGGCAAAATGCAGGAGCGCCGGTCCGAACCACTCGAAAGGCTGCGGCCCGCGTGCCCAAGGTCCATTCATGAAAGGGCCGAAATGACCAAACATGAACGCCTTGAGAACGGTCAAGCCGGCCGCTCCCAAAACCAGCGAAAAGGCCGCCCAGGCAAGCCAGAGAATGCCGAGCACTTTCACCCTGCCGGCATAGCTTTCCAGTTGGAATTGAAGGCCGGGCACGGGGGGAACCAATAACGCGACCGGACGGCCGCACTGGGGGCAGAATCCCTGCCCCGGCGCTAAAGCTAGACCACATCCGCTGCAAAACATGGCGCCTCCTGGAGAAGCCGCATAGAGAATACTACGCAGCGGCGGTGCGGGGAGTTCCGAAGAACAGGGGTCAGGGAGCAGGGGTCAGAGATCAGGCTCAGCGGCTGGCGGCTGGGGAACGCTTTTCCCATCGCTCTTCGTGGCGGTCGTCGCGGAGGAGGAGGGCGGTGACGCGGCCCTGCGGATCGCGCTCAAAGGTGAGCCGGGTGGTGGCGGAACCGTTGAGATAAAAGAAGGTGGACGGGGATTCGGCGGCCAGTTCGGCGATCTCGCCCTGGCGGTTCTTCTCGTAGAGCTGATCGCCCTGGCGGAAGACCGCGACCACGACGTTGCCCTTCGGGTCGCAATACTCCCCGGATAGGCTGTCGAGTTGCGCCGAAGTGAGCTTGATGGCGGGCGGGTGGAATGGAATGACGCGGCGCTCGGCGAAGGCAGGCGGCTCCGGCTGGGCGGCGGGCTTGGCTTGGCGGCGAAACGCGAGCAGCCAGCGGGGCAACTCCGGCTCGTTGTAGGCGCGGGTCCAGCAGTCGTGCTTGAGTCCCTCGTAGATCCATAGCCGCACATGGCCGCCGGCCGCTTTGAAGGCCTCGAAGATCAGCTCGCTCTCGCGCGGCGGGACCAGCGTGTCGTCGGCGCCGTGGAAGAGCCAGACCGGGGTGCGGCCGAGCGCGCGAGCGTACTCGGCGGGCAGGGTCGCCACCTCCTGCCATCGTTCCGGGGCATAGCTCCAGAAGATGCCGCTGGCGGCAATGGCCACCGCTGCCCAGCGCTGGGGGTAAAGGCGGGCCAACTCCCATGCGCCGTATCCGCCCAGCGAGAGGCCGCTGAGATAAGTGCGCTCCGGATCGCCGCGGAACTCAACCGTCTCGCGGTCGAGGGCGGCCAGAGCCAGCGCCAGCATCTCGGGGTCGGTCCAGTAATTGGTCAGCGGGCATTGGGGCATGACGATGATGAAGGGCCAGCGCTCCGGATGGTCGCGCACCGCCTGGGGAAGGCCGATCTGGGTCTGCCACATGCCCTCGGCGCCGCGCTCTCCGCGGCCGTGCAGGTAGAGAATGATGGGCCACTGCTTGCGGTCGTCGCGCCGCCATTCTGCGGGCAGATAGACCTGGAAGCGATAAGTGGCGCCGTGCAGCTCGAGCTTGCGATTCAGAAAGCCTGTCTCTTGCGGGGGTTCCGTCTGGGCGGGGCGGGCGTTGGCCGAAGCGGCGTGAGCGGACTGCGGGGCTATTGCCCATGCGGGCGATAATGGCCAGGCAAGAAAGAGGCAAGCAGCAAGCGATCGAGCGTAACGGAACATGGCGGAATCCAATCACAACTATATTCCGGCTGGCACAGGGTTGGCGGGCGAGGAACCGCGAGGGCGGTCAGACGGCAAATTAAGCCGCAAAGGGGCACGGTCGCTTTGGATAGGCGCGGCTTGAAGGCGCGGGCGCGCGAAACGCTATCTCTTATCCAGGCGGAAGGCCGCGCCCTGAAAGTCTCCGCGGAAGCCGTCGTCCATATCCAAGCCGTGGTTCATCCACCAGGCGCCGCTGGCCACCGATGGCGTGCCGGCGCGCGGCTTGCCCTCGATAGAGCTGAGCGCATACTCGGCGGCTGGGTCAAGCCCCTTCAGCTTGAGCCGCGGGAACAAGCGGCCCTGCTGCGTGGAGTGGATGAAGGCGAAGACGACCGATTGGCTCTTCTCCGCGTTGACCGTCTGAGTGGCGGAAAACTCGCTGCCGTTGCGCGGCGAGATGAGCCGGTAGAGGTCGCCCTGCACGATGGTGGGCTGCACCTGGCGATAGGCGGCGATGAGCCGCTTGGCCAGCGAAAACTCCTCGGGCGACCAGGCGGCAATGTTGGCGCCGATGCCCAGCGAGCCCTGCATCGAACTCAGCATCCGGTAGGAGAGCGAGGTCGAGCGCCGGTTGAGCCAGTGGGGCGAGTCGGTGACCCACGCCATCATGATCTGCGGCGTGTAGGCGTAGGTGAATCCGTCCTGCTGGGTGAGCCGGTCGAAGGGGTCGGTGTTGTCGGAGGGCCAAACCTCGTCGGTGTAGCGCAGAATCCCCAGGTCAACGCGGCCGCCGCCGCCCGAGCAGGACTCAAACTCGACCTTGGGGTGCTTCAGGCGCAGCTCGGCCAGGATGCCGTATAGGTTGCGTGTGAACTCGACGTAGACCCGCTTCTCGTCGGCAGCGGGCAACTGGTCCCAGCCGGGCTCGCTCCAGTTGCGGTTGTAGTCCCACTTGAGAAAGGCTATGTCATTGTCGCTGAGCAGCTTGTCAAGAAAGCCGAAGACGTAGTTGCGCACATCGGGCCGGGCCAAATTCAGCACCAGTTGATTGCGCCCCTCCGAGCGCGGACGGCCAGGGAAGTTCAGCACCCAGTCGG
>JBEKCX010000120.1:0-7556 GCA_050014655.1 Occallatibacter sp.
CAGTGAGCAGGGCCTTTACCGCCTCGTCGTACTTGCCCCGCGCATAGAGAGCCATTCCCAGCCCGATAACAAGCCGGGGGGAATCCGGGTAGCGGCGGGTAGCTTCAGTAAAGACATCGATGGCCGGTTCGTAGGTCCTGTGGAGCAGCAGCTCGCTTCCCCAGTCGAAGAGATTGTCGTCGCTGGGGTCCAAATGAGCGGCGGCCTGAAACTCCTTCACCGCTGTTACATACTTTCCATCCTTCTCTTCAATCTGGCCCAAAAGGTCGTGCAGCTCCCCGGTGTTCTTTATTCGCAACAACGATTGGACAACCTGCCTTGCCTCGCTGAGGCGCCCGGTGAGAAGATCGGCCATGGCCAGATCGTAGCCGTTGTCGTAAGAGGGTTTGATGCGCTGCGCCCGTTCTAAGAGCGGGCGGCCATCGGCAATCTTTCCGGCCTGAATGTAAAACTCGCCGAGGTTGTGGTTGGCGTCGTAGTTGCGCGGCTCCAGCTCAAGCGCCTTGCGAAACTCATCCCCGGCCAGTTCGGCGTTCCCCGCATGGATCAGGCTTGCGGCCAGGTTCTCCCTCGCCGCCGCCGACTTGGGCTTCAACTGGACCGCTGCTTCAAGGTGCTCTATGGCTTTTTCGTCTTGCGAGAGCGAGGCGTAAACCAGTCCCAAAAGCTCGTGCACCTCAAAGCTGTTCGGCGCTTGCGGCAAAAGATCCTCGAGCTGGGCGGCTGCCTGGGCGAACCTTCCCGCTTTGTATTGCGCCACCGCCGCCTGGAATTGGCGGTCCAGCTTCTGCTGCTCGTTGCCCTGGGCTGCCGCAAGAGCCGAACAAGCCAGAAAAGCGCAGAGAATCGCCAATCGAAACCCAGGCATGTTGCCCACTCTCAAGCTCCCCGATCGCCGCGTGAGGAAAGCGCTACGCAGAAAAGAAAAGCCCCGGAAAGGCGCCCGTTGGCGTGCCTTTCCGGGGCATTTTCATTCTAACTCAGTAGTACACCTTCAGAGCAAACTGAATCTCTCTCGGATCGTTGGGATTGTCGCGAGTGGATCCAATTTCGCCGAAGGTGTTGCTGGTGTAGTTGGTCGAGCCGCCGATGGAAACGACGCCGTTGCCGCCGAATCCAGGAGCGTTGAAGTTGGGATGGTTGAGGATGTTGAAGAACTCCGCCCTGAACTGCAGGGAGATTCTTTCGTTCATCTGGATGGCCTTGAAGGTGGAGAAGTCGAGACGATGGAATCCAGGGGTGACAGTCTGCCCAGGCTTATCGCCCAATGCGGCGGAACCGGTCTCAGCAATGCATCCGGTTGGCGTCGGAGTAGAATTGCCGACCTGGCAGGGTTGCGAGAAGGCGGCCGGGTTGCCAAACCAGCTCAGAGCTCCGTTCGGGTCCTTGTGCAGCCCAAGTTTCTGGCTCTGCCCCGGAACCTTCATGGCGTTGCAGCCCAGTCCGGCGGCGGTTCCTGTTATACAGCCGATATTCAGAGGCTGGCCGCCCTCAAGCGTGGCGATCCAGTTCGTGCTCCACCCTCCAAAGACGGCGTTGGCGACCTTGCCCTCATTCAGGTATTTCTTGTCCTTGCCGAATGGAAGCTGATAGCCGCCGCTGAAGTGAAGGACCTGGCGAATATCGAAGTCGGCCAGGCCGCGATCGAAGGTGAGTCCGAGACCGGGCACGGAAGGCGCGCGGTACCCGCCCGTATTGCCGCCATTGAGCAGGTCGCCAGCGTCGGAGAACACCTTCGCCCAGGTGTAGGTGAAAAGGTAAGTCAACCCGCTTGAGAACTGCTGTTCAAGCTTGGTTTGCAGGGAGTTGTAATCGCTTGCTCCCACCGTTTCCTGATAACTCATGCCATGGGAGAAATCGGGGAACGGAACAGCGTTGGTTGTGCTGGCGTTGTAGCTGAGGATCTGGCTGACGTTGTTGGTGCCTGTGCCGGCCTGCAGATCCTCGCCGTGGGTCCACACGTACGCGGCCGTCGCGGACAAGGTGTGGGTTATCGAATACTGGAAGGTGAGGTTCCCGCTCAGCGTGCGAGGAGTTTGCCAGTTGAACTGAGCTCCCTCCAGCCCCAATCCCTCGGCGTTCACAATGGCGGGGGTCAATGCCACGCAGGAGAGACCGGCGTCGATGGTTGCCGTTCCGCCCGGACCCGCTGTAGCGCATCCGGCCCACGGAGTCTGGTAACTGATGGGCGAGACACCCTGCAACCCGTTGGGACTGCCGGCCGGCACCTGGGCGCCGTACGACAGGTTGTATACAAAGGGATAATTCTCGCCGATGTTGGGCGAATACCCTTGGTTCTCAAACGAGTTGTAGAAGATGCCAAACCCGCCGCGCGCCACGAGCTTGGGGGTAATTTGATAGGCGAAGCCAACACGCGGAGCAAAATTGGCCTTCTGGTCCTGCACCAGCCCGCGCCCGTATTGGTTGGTCATATCGAGCGTGATTCCATCCTTGGCCAGCAGATCGATGAAACCGTTGCCGGCAAGGCTCGGAGTGGCAGCGGTGGAAGACAATACCCTCGAGTCCGTCCCCGTCTTCGGAATCAGGTAGGTGGGAGAGCCGAGGGCGGTTGGAACGAAGTTGGCCTGGCCGCCATTGGTCTCCTGGATGGGTCCGAAGTAGTCCCAACGCAGGCCGAGATTGATGGTCAGCTTGGGGCTTACCTTCCAATCGTCCTGGAGATACAGGGCGGTGTAGGTCTTGTAGTCGTAGGTGGTGCTGATGTTGGAGGCCTGGATGGAGTCGGAGCCGCCGGAATAATTCACTCCACCCGCGACGGTCGCGAGTTCCGGAGTCAGCAGGAACTGCGCCCGGCCGAGGTTGCCGCTGGTTTGAGTCGGAACATCCGCGTAGGTGCCGTTGAAGTCGAAGTTGCCACGCGAATATGCCGGCTGCAAGGTGTTGAACTTGATGAGCTGGGATTCAAAGCCCATTTTGAAGCTGTGCTTGCCCCAGATCCTGGTGAAGTCGTCGGTGATTTGGAGAGTCTGGCTGATTTCGTCCGAAGGGAGGAAGCCATTGCTGCCCAGGGTCGCCAATCCGGCAAAGTCGATTTCAGGAAGGCCGCCGTTCTCGAGTGCCGCCGGTGGCTGCGGGATACCCTGAATTCCGAATTGCGCCGGAATGCCCGACACGGTGCCCTCGGGGCCGAATCGCGAGGTGTGAAGGTGGTTGAAGCCTACGCGTCCCACGTTGATGGTGTTGGCGTTGAACATGTGGGTCCAGGCGATGGCAGTCTGGTTGGAGTGCGCGTTCTGGATGCCCTGCTGGAAGGCGCCGCCATCCGCAATGCCACCGAAGATGCCCGGAATATACTGCGGGTCATCCACATAGCTGAAGCGGTAGAAGACCTGGTTCTTGTCGCTGGGGTTGAAGTCCGCGCGGACATCGAAGGCGTTGCGATGCTCGTACAGGCCGGGACTCACTCCATAGTTCGAGAAGAGCGAGCTAACCGCGCTGTTGGTCGGCGCCGGGTAGAGCTTCAACAGCGCGACGGCGTTCTGATCCAGCCTGGCGGCGGGAAGCATATTCAGGTTGGGGCAGTTGCCGAACGAAGGGGCCTTCTGGCTGGCCGCGCAACCAAAGGGATCGCGAACATAGCCGGTAGTCGTTGCCGCGATGCCGCTCACTGGATCGACCACGCCCTGGGTGACGGCCCTGGTGGTGGCGGGATCCATGACTGTGCCTTGCGGAATTGTCCGGCCCAGGTCGTCCGTCAGGGGAGTCGAGCTCGACTGCGCGGAGATCAGGTCGGTAAGGTTGGTGAAACCGCTGCCTGACTCCAGGGAGCTGGGTACGGCGCCGGTCGTAGAACTGCCTTGCACGCGCCGCAGGCCTTCATAGTCGCCAAAGATGAAGATCTTGTTCCTGACGATGGGGCCGCCGGCGGAGATGCCGAACTGATTCTGCTGGTAGGCTCCCTTGGCAATGTTGTGGTAGTCTTCAAACCAATCCGCGGCATCGAGCACACGGTTGCGGAGGAACTCCCAGGCCGCGCCATGGAAGCTGTTGGTGCCGGACTTGATGGTGGCGTTGAGAACGGCGCCCGCGGAACGGCCCAGTTCGGCGCTGAAGTCGGCCGTCTGGACCTTGAATTCCTGGATGGCGTCCACCGGCGGCAGAACGATGAAGTTGGTTCCGTTGAGGAAGTCGACGGTGTCGGAGTTGTTGTCAATGCCGTCGAGCAGGTAGTTGTTTTGCGCCGGGCGCAGGCCATTGGCGGAAAACGCGCCATTGGCCGCGTTGCCGCGCGTGTCGGCCTGCGGGGTTTGCATGCCGGCGCCCAACTGGGCAAGAAAGGTAAAGTTGCGCCCGTTGAGCGGCAGATCGTTCACGCTCTCCTGGCTGATGACCTGGCCGACCGACGCTTCTTCGGTCTGCATCAGCGGCGGCGCGGTGGTAACCTCGACGGTTTCAGTAGCGGAGCCGAGCTTGAGCTGAACGTTGACCATCAGGGTCTGCGCAACGTTCAACGTCAGGTTCTGCTGGGTCGTCTTGGCGAAGCCCTTCGCGGTGACGGACAAGGAGTAGTGCCCGATTCTGACCGGCGAGAAGGTATATCCGCCATCGCCGTTCGTTTTAGTCTGCAGGGTAATGCCCTGGTCCGTATTCAAGAGAGTCACCTGCGCGCCGGGGACAACCGCGCCGGTCGTATCCTGAACCGTTCCAGTGATCGATCCTTCATCCACCTGGCCAAATGCGTATGGACTTTGGAGCAGGAGGAAGCAGAAGCATGTGAGGGTGATGTAGCCAAGCAGTCTGAACCACCTGCCGGCGTTGCGATCAAGGCCCATCCGAATATCCTCCATTTTGTCTCGGTTGCGTCCGTTTTTCTTTCCGTTTTCCTCCGCCGGGGTCATAGCCCCTAAGGAGAAGCCGGCCACTTCGAGCCGTTGCTGCAAGCGATTCACACACGAATCTGTAAACGATTACAGCACGTGGAGAGCAGAGTATTACCATCGTGCAGTATTTGTCAACCAAAAGTTTGAGATGGTCATGAACCAAAAGTTTGAGATTGTCATTCTTGAGCCCAGCTGAGGTCTCCCGACAGGCGAGCTGCACGCTTTAGCTTGGTGCCGATGGAGGCTGGCTTCTCAAGGGTGCTGGCTTTGCTTCACGCGTACATCGTTTGGAATCAACGATATACTGCTCATTCTTAGGCTTTTTCGACTGCCACCAGGCCCGTGCGCCAGCCACATGACGGCGCGCGGCAGCGGATCGGTTTTCAGGGGCGCAACCAAGGGGCCGGTCCTTTCGGGGCTAGCCCGCCTGTGGAAAACCTCTTGCGTTGAAGGAGCGCGGCTTCAACTGTGCCGTTTCGATACAGGAGAGAGCATTGCTCTGAGGAGCTTTTCCACCGCCGTTCAGCCGGGATTGGCCTCTCGAACAAGCGCTGCCGCAGCTCGCGGAAGCTTCCCGCTTTGAAGCGCTGGCCCTGACACTCGACACTCCGCAGGTTTGCCCAATGGGATTTTGGCCGCGTCTGGCCTTGGTGCTATCCTGCGGACACCTTGCAGGCCCCATGGACCCCTTCATATATGTTGCGCGGCGACAACGATAGGTGGTTTCTTTCCCGGCGGACACTCCTCAAAAGCATGGGATTGGCCCCCCTGCTTTTGCGTCCGGCCCCCCTGTTCGGCTCCTCGCTCGTGTTCGGCCCCCCGAGAGTCTTCGCGAATGAGAAGCCCGATTTCCCTTTTTCCGATTGGCGCCTGAGGCCCCACTATCCGGAAAAATCTCCTCTGGCAGATGTGCTGCGGCTTGTCGCTCCGGGTTCGGATGAGTACGTCACTGAGAAATACGCCTTCGAAATTGGGGCGGTTCTCACTGGATGGAGCCAAGCTCTCAAGGCATCACCTCGCGACCTTTCAGCCTTGGCCCGGTCGCTGGATTCCGCGATCGAAGCCTCGCAGCTCGGCTCCGCCCAGGAGATTCCGGTGCGTTCCGGTTACGGGATCGACGTTGTGAGACGACGGTTTGCTGCCGGTGTGATTCCGGGACGGGAGCGGTTTCTGAAGGAGATTCAGGGCTGGCTGGGGCAGACTTCGCAGGTGGAAACGGCGGAGTTCGAGGTTCATGGCATTGAAGGGATTGCCGGCATCCCGCTGGCGGTTCGCGTGCAGATTCGCTATGACCTTGTCGCCAGCTGGAGCGATGAACGGCGTGAGGAGCGGGTTGGCTCCTGGGTGATAGAGTGGGGTCGCGATGAATCGGGAACGTGGAAGGCGCGGCGACTGGAGGCAGGCGAGGAGACGCTGAGCGTGGCGCAGGGGCCGGCGTTTGTCGATGTAACTCACCAGGCGCTTGGAGGAACGGATTCTTACTCGAAGCAGATGCTCCGCGGCGTGGACTATTGGCGGACGGTCCTGGATGGCGCCATCGGCGTTGACGTTTATAGCAACAATGGCGTGGCGGCGGGCGACTTCGATAACGACGGCTTCGACGATTTCTATGTTTGCCAGCCGGCCGGACTGCCCAACCGGCTTTACCGCAACCGGGGCGACGGAACGTTTGAAGACGTGACCGAGAAAGCCGGAGTCGGCGTGCTCGACAATACCGCGTGCGCCTTGTTCGCCGACTTTCGGAATATCGGCCGCCAGGATCTGCTCGTGGTCTGCGGCACCGGTCCGCTGCTCTTCCTGAATCAAGGCGACGGGACCTTCCAGATCAAGCGCGATGCTTTCAAGTTCGCGCGGCCTCCGCAAGGAACCTTCACTCATGCGGCAGTAGCCGACTATGATCGCGACGGGCGTCTCGATATCTACTTTTGCACTTATATGTATTATCTTGGCCTGGACCAGTATCACTATCCCATTCCCTATTACGATGCGCGCAACGGCCCGCCGAATTGTCTCTTCCATAACGAGGGAAACGCGACTTTTGTGGAGACGACCGAAGCGTCGGGAATAAATGCGGACAACGACCGCTATAGCTTCGCTTGCGCCTGGGGCGACTCTAACTCGAATGGGCTGCCTGACCTTTTTGTGGCCAACGATTTCGGCAGCTCTCAGCTTTACCGCAACAACGGCGATGGGACTTTCAAGGTTGTCTCGCGCCAGGCCCGCGTGGAAGATGTGGGCGCCGGAATGAGTTGCTGCTGGTGCGATTTCGATAACGACGGACACCAGGATGTTTACGTTCCCAGCATGTGGGAGGCGGCCGGGCAAAGGGTTTCAGGACAAAAGCAGTTTCACGAAAAGGCGCCGGAGAATATCCGCGAACTCTATCAGCGGCATGCGCGCGGCAATGCGCTCTATCGAAATCAAGGAGACGGAACGTTTCAAAACATCGGCAGGCAAGCCGGAGTCGAGATGGGCCGCTGGAGCTGGTCGTCGGATTTCTGGGATTTCGATCATGACGGCTACTCGGACTTATATGTCGCCAATGGGTATCTTTCCGGGCTGGACCGGAACGACCTGGCGAGTTTCTTCTGGCGGCAGGTGGTGGCGAAATCGTCTGAAGACGCAACCGGCGCGCTGGCTTACGAGCATGGATGGAATGCCATCAATGAATTGGTCCGGTCAGACAACACTTGGCACGGCTACGCGAGAAATGTC
>JBEKCX010000121.1:0-7517 GCA_050014655.1 Occallatibacter sp.
GCAACAAAAGGAGCGCCGAGCGCCGCGGCCGTATGCAGAAAAGAGCGCCGATTCATCGGTAAACCTCACAGGGGGTTAGGGAGTCGTGCTTACAGCCTGCTTGCCGCCGGTCAAGTTGCGGATGATCTCCACCTCGCGCTGGCGGTAAGGCGTTCCGTCGGGGTGGAAGACGTCGTGGAACCAGATGATAGGCTCGCGGTCAACGTAAGGATGCTGCCAGGAGTCCCAGGGCAGGTAGGTCTGGCTCTTGCCGGCCACCAGTCCCCAGTTGATGGCCCCGACCCGGCGCCGGCGGGCGATGGGCAGGACCGTATCGAAGGTGCTGCCCGCGCCGCGGGCCATGTATTCGGTGCAGATGAGCGGGCGATTGAATTGCTCCAGCATTTCCACGTGCTGCTCGAAGTCCTCGGGCCAGCCGTAGTTGTGGAAGCTGAGAATGTCGGACTGCTCGACCTGGATGCGGGCCAGGGGAGGCATGGCGGCCAGCGAACTCCAGTCGCCGTGCCAGAGCCCGCTGGTTAGCGGCTGCGTGGGGTGCGCGGCGCGCGCCCAGGCAAAGACCTGCGGCAGGAGGGCAAGGACGGCCTCATTCTTGTTCCTCGGATAGCCTTTGGCATAGGAGTCGTCGTTACCGTTGTCCGGCTCGTTCCACAGATCCCAGGCGAGAATGCGGGAATCGCCGGCGAATGCGCCCACTACGCCCTTGACGTAACTTTCCAGCCGCGGGTATTGCGCGGGATCGGAGAGAATCTCCGTGCCGGGAGCCTGCACCCAGCCGGAGTTGTGCACGCCGGGAACGGGCGGGTGCTGCGGCCCGAGCTTGGGGTTAGGGTCCCAGCAGGAGTCGAAGAGCACAAAGACCGGCCGGATGTGATGGCGGGAGGCAATGGCCAGAAAGACCTCGATCCGGTGCTGGAAGCCCTTGGGATCCTGCTCCCAGAGCAGATTGTGCAGAAAGACGCGCATGGTGTTCATGCCGATGCCTTCCGCCCAACCCAGCTCGCGGTCGATTGTGACGGGGTCGAAGGTGTCGGCCTGCCACATCTCCAGCTGGTTGATAGCGGTGGAGGGCAGAAAGTTGGCGCCTACCGGCCAGGGCTGCTGGGCGTACCAGGCGTTGGCCTGGGCCTCGGTCCAGCGCTGCGCGCCAGCCGGGGATTGCTGCGCGTGGAGAATGGGAATAATGGCCAGCAGAATCGCCAGTACGGAGAGCCCGCGCCGGGATCTTGGAAAAGACAGGTTCATCGCGGCTCCTTCAACGAGCGGGAAGGAGCATTCTACCTCGTTGGCGCCGGGATCGTCCTCCTGGGTTGCGTTGTGCGCGAAGACGGCTGCTTCATAATGCCGGAATCTTGGATTCTCAGCCTGGTCGCGCCCTTCACGACCTTTTCCAAGAGTTTGTGTCTAACTCCACGAAAGGCAAGCCAGCCGGGCGCCTCGGGCCTCGCCCGCAGTGACGTAGAGACCCGTGAAACGATCCCGCCCCGGCCGCTTGCCGAAACAGTTTTTCTCTATCCCCATGGAGGATTCAGTCATGACAGAGAGAATGCGCACTACCCGTACCGCGCTGCTTGCCGCCGCGTTCGCAGCGGGCTTTTGGGGCCTTCCCCAGGCCTCGTTCGCCGCCCCCGTCTTCGGCGCGCAGGCGGAAGCAGCAGGCCCCGCGGCCGCGGACGCCGCGGCCCGCCTCAACCACAAGCAGTATCGCAACCTGAAAGTGACCGTGGACAACGGCATCGCCACGCTCACCGGAAGCGTGGACCTCTACGAGTACAAGGCCGACGCCGAGAAGCGGGTCCGCAAGGCCAGGGGCGTCACCGCCGTGCGCAACCTGATCGAAGTCGCCGGCCCCGACGTGCCGGACTCCCAACTGCAGGCAAAGCTGGTTGAAGAGCTGGAATACGATCAAGTTGGCTATGGGAACGTCTTCGACGCCATCAGTGTGAAGGTCCAGAACGGCGTCGCCACCCTGGGCGGCCATGCGCTCAACTACCCGGCCAGGGATTCGGCGCTCGGCCTGGCCAGTACCTGTCCCGGCGTCAAAGACGTAATCGACGAGATCGAGGTCGATCCCGCCTCCTTCATGGACGACCGGATTCGCATGGCCGTGGCTCAAGCCATCTACGGATACGGAGCCCTGAACAAGTACGCCATCGACCCCGCCAAAACCATCCGCATCTCGGTGCAGAACGGCCACGTCGAACTCTACGGCATTGTCGATTCCCAGGGCGACAAGGAGATCGCCTACATCCGCGCCAACGGCGTTCCCGGCGTCTTCAGCGTGAAGAACTACCTGCAAGTCGCCAACCAGCCCAGCGAGACGCAAAAGTGACTCCTTCCGAGTCGGCGGGTCGGGGCTGGCAGATCCGCGCTTCAAGCCGGACATGCCAGCATCCGCGTGGAGCGCCCTAATGCGAAACCAGAGTGAACGTGCCAGAGGAAGGGGTGTGCAAGGTGGCTTCTTCTTGAGGAAAAAGCCACTTGGCACAGTGCTTCCTGTGTACAGCGACTCTGGTTTTGCTGTAGGGGGAAAGGGCGCTCCACCCTTGCAGTGATGGCAGACAGCGTGGACGGCTTCCATCGGGCCGTCGCGCAGGCCATTTCGCCGATCCTGGCCGGCAGCGGGCCATCCATCTGTCTACCCGTCCCCTACTGGCAATGAATCGTGAACCCTATCTTCCCTTCGAGGGCATTGGGCGAATCGATGAGGATCTTCACCCAGCCGGTGTAACTGGCAAATTGCGGTGTGTTCGCCCCCAGACGCCATTTCTCGTAGACCGGCACGGAGCGGTTGGCCTGCGGAATGTTGACGCTCTGTGAGTTGGTTGAATGGCCGCCGTCGTTGCGGACAAAGTGGTAACTCACCGTGGTTGGTCCGGTGCTGATCAGGCCCCAGCCGAACTGCAGGTCAACCGGGCAGGAACCCGTGTACTGAAAGCCCTTGGCAACTTCCCCATTGGCTCGCAACGACTCTCCGCCAACGCGAACGGTCTGAGCCATCAGGCTTAGCGATCCGAGGCAGAAGAGAAACCCCACCATGCTTGCAGTCTTGCTGATTCTCACTTTTCCTCCTTGCGTCCGGAGCCTTGTTCCGCTTTCCCGGCACGAGCCAATATACCGCAGATCACCCCGCGCTGTATCCACCTCAATGCAAATGCATCCGCCAGGCCGTGTAGCTGAGGATCTCGTGGGCGATGCGCTCGAACTCCCGAGAGCCGCCTTCGACGGGCGCGCGGGGCCGGGGCGAGGTGAGCACGTCGAGGCCGTCGGCGGCACAGATCTCGTGAATGCGGAAGAGATGCGTGCCGTCGCTCACAATCACCAGGCGGCGCAGGCCGTTGGCGCGGGCGATGACGGCGATGCGGCGGGCAGATTCCTCGGTATTGCGGCTTTCGGTTTCGGCAATGATGGCCCGTTCGGGGACGCCCATGGCCATCAGGTACTCGCGGCCCACGGCGCCCTCGTTGTACTGGTCGCCGCCGTTCCCGCCCAGAGTAATAATGAGCGGAGCGATGCCGCGATGGTAGAGGGCAAGAGCGTGGTCCAGGCGGGCGCGGTAGACCGGGGAGGGCCGGCCATCGTACTCCGCCGCGCCGAAGACTCCGATGGCGGCCGCGGGGGCAGCCTGATCCTGCCCCGCGTAGCTCTCAATCTGCGCGTAGACCCAGCGGCACCAGCCGGCAACGCCCAACGCCAGCGCCAGAAGCAGCAATAGAGCGGCGCGGAGAATCCAGTTGCGGCGTCTTGGTCTGGAACGGCGCTTCATGAGCACCTGCGGTTCAGAGATCAGGGGTCAGAGATCAGTCTATTCGCAGTCGGCGCACCCTGTACCGATTCAGCGACCAGTGGCCAACTTATCTGCGATCGACGATCTGTTCGCCGATGGGTCAAAGGTCTGCGCCTGATCTCTGACCCCTGATCCCTGATCTCTGCTACCGTTGCAGCACCATCACAATCTCGTGCGTGGGAATGGCGCCCTCGCGCAGAATCTGCCAGCGCCCGGAGTCCAGCGAGAGATCGACGATGGTGGTGGGCTTCGTGCGGCCGGTGGGTCCCCCGTCAACGATCAGCGGAATGCGGTCGCCTATCTGGTCGAGGACGCACCCAGCGTGCGTACACTCGGAGGCCCCTTGCAGGTTGGCCGAAGTTGCGGTGATGGGCAGCCCGAAGCGCTCCACCACGGCGCGCGGAATGGCCGCATCCGGCACCCGCAGGGCCACGTTGCCGGTATTGGCCGTCGAGCGCAAAGGCAGCTTGCAGCCGGCACGGACGATGATGGTGAGCGGGCCGGGCCAGAAGCGCTCTGCCAGCTTATCCAGCATAGGGTCGGTATTGCGCGCCAGCTCGTAGGCCTGCCGCACGCTAGCGATCAGCAGCGAGAGCGGCTTGTGCTTCTGGCGGCTCTTGATCCTGTAGATCTGCTCGACGGCATTCAGATTGACGGGGTCCACCGCCAGGCCGTAGAAGGTGTCGGTAGGCAGGGCAACCACATCGCCCTTGCGCAGGCAGGAGACGATATAGTCGATCCGGTCCGGCTGGGGTTCATCGGGATGTACGCGCAAGATCTCCGCGGACAAGGAGGTCTACCTCAATTTCCTGTTGCAGACGCCGTAAAGACGGAAGCTATCACAGCCCGTTGCGGCGGGCAAGTTGAGCCGTTGCATACACCTGCCCGCCGCCTGTGCCGCCAGCCGGCAAGACGGCATAGAATCGGTTCAGCGTGCAAAGGTCTCTTATCGATGCCTCTTCGCATTGTACAGAGTAAGCAGAATACGCGCTTGAAGGAACTCCGGCGCGCCCTGGCGCAGCCGCTCCGCGAGCCGGGACGGCGCGGGCGAGGGCGCGGGCTGGCTGGAATCGAAGGACCGAACCTGATCGAGGAGGCTCTGCGCGCCGGCCTGCGCCTGGCCTGCGTCTTTGTGGCCGAGGGTGCAGAAGACCTGCTCCAAACCCTGCCGCTTCCCCCGCAGACCGAGATTCTGCTGCTGCCCAAAGCCCTGCTTGACTCGGCGCTGGCAACCGAAGCGCCGCAGCCCATTGCGGCCCTTGTCGCCCCGCCGGATTGGACCTGGACGCACCTGCTCGGCGGCCGGCCGAAGACTGCGCCGCTCCTGCTGGTGCTGGCCGGCCTGCAGGACCCCGGCAACCTGGGCGCAATTCTCCGTTCCGCCGAGGCCTTCGCGGCCGATGGCGTCTTGAGCCTGCCCGGAACCGTGAGCGCGTGGAACCCCAAGGCGGTGCGCGCCTCGGCCGGCAGCGTCTTCCGGGTTCCGCTGCTCGCCGTGAGCGCCGAAGAGTGCTTTGCGCGGCTGCGAGAGGCCGGCGTGACGATCCTGACGACCTCGACGACCGCGGCGCACGGGGCGCGACCCGCCGATCGGGTCAACCTGGCCGGGTCTTTGGCGCTCATCATCGGCAATGAGGGCAACGGCGTCCCCGAGGGTCTGGCCGCCCAGGCCGATGGAGCGGTGACCATCTCCTGCCCCGGACCGGTCGAGAGCCTCAACGCCGCCGTCGCCGCCGGCGTGCTGCTGTATGAAGCCTCGCGGCAAAGAAGTGGGGACGGTGCGATGTCTTCCCACCCTAGCCGCAAGGACAAGAACGCGGCGAGGGTGGGGCACCCAGATTCTTCATTCGGGGGTCCGCAATGAGTCTCTTCGACGGCGAACCCGAAGGCCCCAAAGGACCGCTGCGCGCCGCGCCCCTTGCCGAGCGCATGAGGCCCCGCAGCCTGGAGGAGTTGAGCGGCCAGGAGCACCTTGTCGGTCCCGGCAAGCCGCTGCGCGTGCAGATCGAGCGCGACGACCCCGGCTCCATGATCTTCTGGGGCCCGCCCGGAGTGGGCAAGACCACCCTGGCCAAGATCATCGCCGAAACCACTCGCGCCAGCTTTGTCGAGTTCTCCGCCGTGATGAGCGGCATCAAGGAGATCAAGCAGGTGATGGCCGCGGCTGCGCAGGCCGCCGAGCTGCACTCGCGCACCATCCTCTTCGTCGATGAGATTCACCGCTTCAACAAGGCCCAGCAGGACGCCTTTCTGCCCTACGTCGAGCGCGGCACCATCCGGCTGATCGGCGCCACCACGGAGAACCCCTCCTTCGAGATCATCTCCGCGCTGCTCTCCCGCTGCCGCGTCTACGTGCTGGAGCCGCTGACCGAGGAGCAGATTGCGGCTCTGCTGCGCCGCGCTTTGGAAGATAAGGAGCGCGGCCTGGGCGCGCTGGGGCTGACCGCCGACGACGATGCCATCGAGCTGATCGCCGGCTACTCCAGCGGCGATTGCCGCAACGCCTACAACACGCTGGAGGTGGCCGCGCAACTGGCGCAGGAGCCGGCTGTGGAAGATGGCGGCTTTGTGTCAGGGCACGACTTGAGTCGTGCCGGAAGCGCCGCAAGAGATGATGGGGCTTTAGCCCCTGAGTCCCATCGAGTCAGAAACCACATCGACAAAGCGCTGGCCGCCACCGCCGTGCAGCAGCGCGTGCTCCTCTACGACAAGTCGGGCGAGGAGCACTACAACCTGATCTCGGCGCTGCACAAGAGCGTGCGCAACTCGGACCCCGACGCGGCGCTCTACTGGCTGGCGCGCATGTTCGCCGCCGGCGAAGACCCTCTGTATCTGGCGCGCCGCGTGGTGCGCATGGCCGTCGAAGACATCGGCCTGGCCGCTCCCGAGGCGCTCAATCTGACTCTCTCCGCCAAAGAGGCTATCGACTTCCTCGGCTCGCCGGAGGGCGACCTGGCGCTGGCCGAGGCGGTCGTCTATTTGTCTCTCGCCCCCAAGTCGAACAGCGTCTACACGGCCTACGGCGCCGTGCAGCGGGAGGTGGAAGAGACCCGCCAGGAGCCGGTTCCGCTGCACCTGCGCAACGCCCCCACGCGCCTGATGAAGGAACTCGACTATGGCAAGGGCTACCGCTACGCCCACAACGAAGAAGGCAAGGTTGCCGACATGGATTGCCTGCCCGACTCGCTGCGCGGCCGCAGTTACTACCACCCCACCCAGGAGGGCCGCGAAAAACTCCTCGCCCAGCGCATGGAAGAGATTCGGCGCATTCGGGCGGGCAAGCGCGGCTAGGAAGCCGCACAATTCGGATTGGAATTGGTGTATCATTCTTCATGATCCTCGTGCATCATCAGCAGAATCTTGTAGCTGTGTGGGTGCGATATGCCTGATCCAACCGAAACACTGGATTCCTCCAAATCCAAAGAAACTCCATTGGTTTTCATTAGCCATGATGGGCGGGACGCTGAGCTAGCTGAGGCATTTAGCAAGCTGCTCAAAAGCGTGAGCGCCGGGATGCTCAAGTCCTTCCGTTCATCCGACAGGAAGGGAACAGAGGGTATCGAATTCGGTGATGAATGGTACAAGACGCTCATGTCGAAGCTCGAAAAGGCTTCTGACGTTGTGTGCCTCCTCACAGAGCGAAGCCTCGATCGTCCGTGGATTCTATACGAAGCGGGAGTGGCGAAAGGGAAATTGGGCACGCCTGTGCATGGGGTCGCATTGGGCGTTC
>JBEKCX010000122.1:0-7474 GCA_050014655.1 Occallatibacter sp.
CCTTGAGCAGCAGGACAATCCGGCCAACGTCCTGGCGGCTGACGGCTTGTTGCAGACCCCTCATGCAGGCTTCGATCCGACTGGCATCGACGTCGTAAGGCGAGAGGTAGCTGCGGATCTTGGCGTGGGAGGTCGGAAGCAGATGCTCATCGCGCAGGTTCAATTCTTCAAACAGCTTCTCTCCCGGACGCACTCCCGTGAACTGGATTTCGATCTCCCGGCCGGGCTGCAACCCGGAAAGCAGAATGAGGTTTCTTGCCAGGTCAACGATCCTGACGGGTTCACCCATATCGAGGACGAGAATCTCTCCGCCCTTGCCGATGGAGAAGGCTTGCAGAACGAGCTGCGCCGCCTCGGAGACGGTCATGAAATAGCGGCGCATCTTCGGGTGGGTGACAGTGACGGGGCCGCCGGCGGCAATCTGTTCCTTGAATATTGGGACGACGCTCCCACTGCTGGCAAGAACATTTCCGAAACGCACTGCGACAAAGTTGGTTCCCCGCTCCTTCTGAAGCGCGCGAATGGCCAACTCCGCCATGCGCTTGGTAGCGCCCATGACGCTGGCCGGCCTGACCGCCTTATCGGTGGAGATCAGGACGAAGTCCTCAACCCCGCGCCGAGCCGCTGCGAGAGCCACCTGCCACATGGCAAGGACGTTGTTTTCGACCGCCGCAAAGACGTGCTTCTCCAGCATGGGAACATGCTTGTAGGCAGCCGCGTGGTAGAGAATCGAAGGCCGATGGCGCTCCATGGCCCGCTCAAGATTGTCGGATCGGGCAATGTCGCCAAGCTCAGGATGAAAGACCAGACCGGGGAAGCTTCTGGCCATCTCCCGGTCAAGGTAGAAGAGCGGAGTCTCCGCACAATCGAAACCGACCAGGGCAAGCGGGCTGAAGCGAGCGATCTGCCGGCAGAGTTCCGAACCGATGGAGCCGGCAGCGCCGGTCACCAGGACGACTTTTCCCTGAATACGCGCCCGAATGCCGTCCTGATCCAGATGGACTGGTTCTCTGCCCAGCAGCTCTTCGACGGCAACATCGCGGATATGTTTGCCCGGTTCCGTGCTCTGAATGCTGTCTTCCAAACGCGGCGCCCTCTTGCATTCTACTTCGGCATCGGGCGCGGCGTTCAACGATGCGCAACCTCCGCGGTCCGGTGGCGCGGAGGATGGCGAGGAGCGCTCTGTCGAACGGGTGGCTGCGCGCCTCAAGCGCCGGTCAGGCCTCCGGAGTCCAGCGGCTCCAGTTCCTTGCCGTCAACTTCCACGGCGAAGCTCTGCATGATGGCGTCCAGAGTGAGGACTACGCGGAAGCTGTTCTTCTTTCGCACCACAACCCCTTCCATCCCGGCAAAGGCGCCGGAGCGAATGCGCGCCCGCTGCCCCACCTTCAGCAAAGGGTGCGGTTCGACGCGGCGCATAGGAAGGCCAGATCGCAATGCTTCGATATCGGCCTCCGGCAAGGACGCCGGCTCACCCCCTGTGCCGCCCACAATCGCCAGCACGCTCGGCACTTCCAGCACCCGCACGCGCTGCGCTCGCTGGATGCGGACGAAGATGTAGCCGGGAAACAGCGGCAGATCGAGGGTGACCCTCAATCCGTTGCTCCATTTGCGCTGTACGCGGTAGAGGGGCAGATAATGCTCGATTTGCCTGATGGTCAGGTGCTGCTCGACGCGCTTTTCATGGCGCGCGTTGGTGTAGACCGCAAACCACTTTGGCGCGGATTGCGCATCCGGTGGCGGTTCCAGGGAGGGGCTGCTGGCTTGAACGGTCTCTTGATGCGCACTGTCGGGCACGGCTTCTTCGCAATCCTCGCTTGGGCGGGCCTTGGCCCACACTGTCCCCGCGGATGCAAGCGAACTCTCAAAACAGGACGGAAGTTGCGGACCGCATTCGAGCAGAGCGCCTTCCGGCTTCGCTTGCGCCCGATGAGAACTCAAACCAGGGCTGAGAACACGATAGCATGGACGCTCGCAGGGAGGACGGCCGTTCATCGCCAAGCGCATTCCTGATCCGGGCGCGCTGGGAGGCCACGGCGAATCCAGCCTGAGCCGTTCGTGGCGGTGGACCGCGCAGAGCTGCTCCAAGGATGGGCGAAACCGGCCAAGAGTATACTTTTGCGGAGGTAGGGAATTGCAATGAAACTCCCTGTTACGTTCTCCGGGAGAAGAGGCTCCAGTCTCCTGACTGTGAGCGCGGTTCTGCGCAGGCTTCTGGTCACCGCTGCGACTGCGGCTATCGCTGTTGGATGCTTCAGCGCGGCCCCTGCCCAGGCTCAGCAAACCGCTCAAGCAGGAGCAAACAGCCTGGACGGAAACTGGGCGAATGTCGATCCGAAAACGAGCGGGTTAGTTGAGATTGACATCGATGGGAAGAAGGTCCACCCCTACGGCGTGTGTCATCCGACCGCCTGCGACTTGGGCGTAATCAAGGCGAAGAGCTTTGCTTCGAGCGTCAATTCCACTGAAGTCGGCAAGCTGGTGGCCAAGAAGTCCTTACAATTCGATGACTTGACAATTGCGCTCTCGCTGGAGGCCGATGGAAGATTGCGAGCTGAGACCTTCACGCACTACACGAGCCACATCGGCCGAGCCGATTTCAGTGCTGCGGAGTACTTCACCCGAAGCCAACGACCCCCCGGCGCGCCAATTTACCTCAAGGCTCCTTCTCGTGCGCAACAATCCCCTCAAGCGGGAACAAACAGCTTGGATGGAGACTGGGTGAATGTCGATCCAAGAACGCGGGGAATCGTGGAGATTGTCATCGCGGGAAAGAAGGTCCACCCCTACGGCGCGTGTCATCCAAACCCCTGCGATTGGGGGGGAATCGAAGTGAGGAACTCTGCTTCGAGCGCCGGCGTTCCCGATAGCGGCAGGCTTGTGCTTGATGTGAATACCGGCCTCAGTCAAGTCGGGATCACGCTGTCGCTGCAGCCCGATGGGAGATTGCGAGCAGAGACGGGCACGCGCTACACAGATGGAAGCGGCCGAGCCTATTTCAGTGCCGTGGACTACTTAACCCAAAGCCAACGGGCCGCCAGCCCGCCAATGAACCGCAACACGCAGTCCGGCGGCACGCAGGAGTATCACATCGAAGTGACGGCGATCTTCGGGTGGAGGAATGGGTCGGTCGGGCGCGCGACAGATCACTTGGCGCTCGGAACCCTCGATGTTTCTGTGGGAAGCTTTAAGGTACCTGTGCGGATCTCGCGTCCTCTGTCGGCGAAGGATATAGCCAAGCGAGGATTCCCGCCGCATTTGCTGGTGATCTTCCCGCTCGACAAGCCGCGGCCCGGCGATGGGGATGGAGATGTGGTGCAGACGCTGAGTAGGGCCCTGTCCAAGGGATGGTTGGTGAGCGCCAGCCGATCCGATGGGAGCTTCACTCCGTACTGCAACGACGCCGCGACCCTCGAATCCGCTCTGGCGGCAACTGGCGCAGCATCTCTGTCCCCGGAGGATGCAGAATCGGCCGCCCAGACAGCGACCGCCGGCCTGGAGAAGTTCTCCGGACGCAGGGTATTGCTCATCGCCAACGGAACCAATAAGTATCCCTACATGTTTCCCTACGGATGGTTGAGTGAGGAGCAGGGCAAGCTGGGGCGGATTTATGTCGTGGATGGTGGAGTCACTGCGCCAGGAGGAACGTCCGATACTTGGCCAGCCTATGATATACCCCCTTTCCAGATACGCAGATACGACAGGGGCCTGGGCCTGGTTCATGAGCTGAAGTTCTCCGATGCCGTAAGAGATGTTCTTCACGACGGTCGAAACTACTATGATGTGGAGTTTTCCATGCCCAGTTCCCTTTCAGAGTCGATTCTGCCCATTACGCTGACGCTGCACAATGGGGGAGATCGGCCTGTGACAAACGCAGAATTGTACTCCGTTGCCCCGCCGACCGCGAGCGGAACCTCGGTTGTGGAAAGGGTTACTGTACCACGGCGTCTGATCGTTGCATGGAAGTGATGGCGTGCGCCTTCCGCACTCCGCATCGCATCCCGGCAAAACGGCAAAACAGCCCCTGTGATAACTTGGAATCAGCGGCCTTGAACGAGCTCGTAGCTCAGGTGGTAGAGCAACGCCCTTTTAAGGCGTGGGTCCTGGGTTCGAATCCCAGCGAGCTCACCATTATTATCAATGGTTTAGCCGCTTTTCAGAGAAATGTCCCAGGCCTGCTTCCCCCCTGGTCCTTACCGTGCCCTTGCGGACGGCGCGCGGCCTTCCGGCAGATTGCCGTTTCCCGTTACTCTTGTGCGCTGTAACCCGGTCTATTTTCCACCCGTAGATGTTCGTTCGCCGGGACCCGATCTAGACTGAAGTGGACAGAGAACACGGTGCCGGTTCGACTATGCTCAACCTGATGCTGGCGGTGGCGATCGTTGCAGTGGGCGCCTGGGGATTGGTGCTCAGAAGCAAAGTGCGCCGGCAGAGCGGCGAACTGGCCGCGATGACCTATCTGGAGCATCGCCGCAGCCGCATCTTTGCGGACATCAACAGTTCAAAACCGCTGGCGGAGATCCTGGAGGCGATTGCGGAGACGACCTCCTTGGTGCTCAATGGCGCTGCCTGCTGGTGCGAGGTCACGGACGGGGCGCGGCTGGGCAATTACCCCGAGAACGCAAAGCAACTGCACGTCCTGCACGTGGAGATTCCGGCCCGCTCCGGAGCGCCCCTGGGAACCCTCTTTGCCGGCCTCAATTCCAGGACCTTTCCCGGCATCCATCGCACCTTCACCCAGGAGATGGAGGTCCTTTCCAGGGGAGCGCAACTGGCCATGCTGGCTATGGAAACCCGGCAGCTTCACTCCGAACTGTTGCACCGCTCGGAGGTGGACCAGCTCACCAATATCGACAACCGCCGCTCGCTGGGGGAGCGCATGGACGCCCTGATTGAGGAGGCGCGCCAGAATGCAAGCATCTTTGGCCTGATCTACATCGACCTGGACAAGTTCAAGCCGATCAACGACCGCTACGGCCACCACGTTGGAGACCTGTTCCTGCAGGAGGTAACGCAGCGCATGAAGCGGCAGCTCCGCTCCGCCGACCTGCTGGCGCGGATGGGCGGAGATGAATTCGCCGTGCTGCTTCCGATGGTGCGCCACCGCACGCGCGTCGAGGAGATCGCCCTGCGTTTGGAACACTGCTTCAAAGAGCCGTTCAACGTGGAAGGAAAGCAACTGCAAGGCGCGGCCAGCTTCGGCTACGCCATCTATCCCGAAGACGGCGCCACCAAGGAGAGCCTGCTGGCCGCCGCCGACGCCGCCATGTACATGGCCAAGAACATCCGTAAGCAAGCCGCCGCCAAGGCGGCCGGACGGGAGGGAGCCGCGCCCGCGGAAGACGGCCGCGCATGAGTGCCCGGCACTCCGCAGCGCCCTCCTTCAACTTCCGGCGGCCTACTGGACCTTCACGGTAGCGGTCAGCTTGATGTCGCTGGACGAATCCCCAATCATCACCTGAACGGGCTCGGCCTCGACCCGGAATCCGGGCAGCTTCTCGTCCCACCAGGCGAGGGTCGCGGCTTTGAGCGGAATCTGCACCGTCCTGGTTTCATTGGGCTGAACCGTGACGCGCTGGAAGCCTCTCAGCTCTTCGCGCGGGCGATCCACCTTCGAGCGCAGGTGCTTTACGTAAAGCTGGACCACCTCGTCGCCCGCACGGCTGCCGGTATTGGTCACATCGACGCTCACCGTGACCGTGCCATCCTTGGCCAGTTGCGGGGAACTGACGCGGAGGTTAGAGAACTTGAAGGTTGTATAGCTCAGGCCGTAGCCGAAGGGATAGAGCGGCTCACCCTTGAAGTACATGTAGGTGCGGCCGTCGCGGATGTTGTAATCCATCATCGGAGGCAACTGATCGAGAGACTTTGGCCAGGTGACTACCAGGTGTCCGCCGGGGTTGCACTCGCCGAAGAGAACCTTGGCAAGAGCCGTGCCCTCGTCCTGTGAGGCGTGGGCCATGTGCAGGATCGCCGGAACGTTGGCTTGGGTCCAATTGACGGCGAATGGAAAGCTGGAGACCAGGATGACGACGGTCTTGGGATTGGCGGCGTAGACTTGCTTGACCAGTTGCTCCTGATCGAGAGTGATGCTTTCGCGATCGCGTCCTTCGCGTCCGTCGCCGGGCGATGTGCAGGGGAGCGTCACGCCTCCTCCTTCGGCGGTGACGATCCAGTCATGCGTCATATCCGGACCACAGGTCGGGTCGTTGCCCACCACGACCACCGCGACATCGGAAGCCTTCGCCGCGTTGAAGGCAGCATTGCCCAACTCACTAGCCGCGTAGTTGACCTTGACGCCGGCGCCAACTTCATCCTTGATGCCCTGAAGCGGCGTAACGGCATATGGAGGCGTGCCGCCGTACCAGTCCCAGTGGACGGAGTCGGCTAGCGGACCGATCACAGCGATGGACTTGATCGAGTCCTTCTTGAGAGGCAAGAGGGCATTCTCGTTCTTGAGCAGCACCACCGATTCGAGCGCCATCTGCCTTGAGACTGCCCGATCATTGTCCGTGTTCCACGGCTCGGGCGAATCCTTGATCTTCGAGTAAGGGACCATCTCCGGCGGGTCCAGCAGCCCCAGACGAATCGACACTTCGAACTTGGGACGAAGCAGCGCGTCGATCTCCGCCTCGGTGATGGAGCCATCCTTCACGGCTGCCTTGGTTTCGTCCAGATACCTGTCCAGGAACTGATTGATGCCCGCCTTGAGACACGCGACCACCGCGGCCTTCTGATCGGGAAAGAGCTTGCGCGGATCGACCAGGAGCTTGACCGCTCCTCCATCGCTGGAAATCACATCCACCCCCCATTGCTCGCGGACAATGCTCTTGAGGATTGGATTGACGGCCATGGGGGTGCCGTTCCAGGCGTTGTAAGAAGCCATGACCGCTTTGGCGCCACCCTCCGTGAAGCCCATCCGGAAGGGCACGGAATAGTACTCCCAGAACAGGCGCTGGTCGAAATCGGAGGACGAACTGTTGCGGTGATCCTCGTAGCTGTTGGCCAGGAAATGTTTGAGCAAGGCCGCCGCCTGCCAGTACTTCGGATCGTCCCCTTGCAGGCCTTTGACAAACGCGACGGCCATGGTCCCGTTGAAGAATGGATCTTCTCCGTAGACCTCTTCGCTGCGTCCCCAGCGCGGATCGCGCGCCAGGTCGGACTGCGGTCCCCAGATCATCAGAATTTGACGATCGTACCTGGCGGTCTGCGTAATGAATCTTGCTTCGAAGCCCTCGACAGCCGCTGCCTGACGAACCAGGTCGGGGTCCCACGACTCGCCCATGCCCGGCGGCTGCGGAAACTGCGTCGTCGTTATCGGCAGGCGACTGCCTCTGGCTTCGCGCTGGACGAGTCCATGTATGCCTTCGGAGTTACCGTAGTTCATGACGCCAAGCCGAGGCACGCCGGTTCGGGTGCCCAGGCAGTCGATCTTCTCCTCGATGGTCATAAGCGAAAGGAGGTTGTCGATCCT
>JBEKCX010000123.1:0-7438 GCA_050014655.1 Occallatibacter sp.
TCATCGCCAAGCACCACCAGAACATCCGCCGCCTGCTTGCCGGCACGGAGTCCCGCTTGGGAGCCCCGCCGCGAAAGGCGGGAAGCGCATGAGCCGCATCGTCATCCTTGGATCCGGCGCCTGGGGAACCGCCCTTGCCCTCTCGCTCCACCGCCGCGGCAGCCACCGGATCACCCTCTGGGCCCACAGCCCGGAGCTTGCCCGGCGAATTGTCGACGCCGGCGAAAACACTCTCTTCTTCCCCGGGTTTGCCATCCCCGGCGCCATCGCAGTTACCGGCGACAACTCCGCCGTCGCCGATGCCGAAATCGTCGTTTCCGTCGTCCCCTCCGAGTTTCTCCGCCCTGTCCTCGCCCGTCTTCGCGCCCATCTCCATTCCGGCCAGATCCTGGTCAGCGCCACCAAGGGCATTGAAGACCGCACCTGCCTGCGTATGACCCAGGTCATCGCCGCCAGCCTGGAAGAAACCGGGCCGGCGCCGCCCGCCGGGAATCTGCCTATCGGGGCCCTCAGCGGCCCCAGCTTCGCGCTTGAAGTCGCCCAGGGCCAGCCGACCGCCGTCACCGTCGCCTTCGAGGACCCCGAGGTTGCCGCCCTCATCCAGCAGGAGTTCTCCTCTGAAACCCTGCGCCTCTACACCAGCACCGACGTCATCGGCGTCGAACTCGGCGGCGCGCTCAAGAACGTGATCGCCATCGCCGCCGGCGTCGCCGCCGGAATCGGCCTCGGCCACAACTCCGCCGCCGCCCTCATCACTCGCGGCATCGCCGAGATCACCCGCCTCGCCGTGGCCTGCGGAGGCCGCCGCGAAACCCTCGCCGGCCTCTCCGGCGCGGGCGACCTAGTGCTCACCTGCACCGGCTCGCTCAGCCGCAACCGGACGGTCGGCCAGGCATTGGGCCAGGGCCGCAACCTCAAGGAGATTCTCGACAGCCTGGGCGGCAAGGTCGCTGAAGGCGTCCTCACCACCCGCGCCGCCCTCGGCCTCGCCCAGCAGCACCGGATCGAAATGCCCATCACCGAGCAGATGGAGCTGATCCTGAACGAAGGCAAGGACCCCCGCGAAGCCATCAAAGACCTCATGCTTCGGCCGGGAAGGGAAGAACACTAGGGACTGGCCCGAAGTCGACGTCCAGAAGGGGTCTTCCGTCGCCGCCGGGTATCGAGAGCGCAGGCAAGAATTGCACTGCAATCCGGGCATTGTTGCCAAGTTGGTACTGAGCATTATCGGTTTACGAGAAAAATTCTCCTAAACATGCACACAAATCCACCTAGAGCGTCTATACTTACAAAACTGAGAGAAATTGTCTCCTGAGGTGCCGAAATGCTGCTTCGCTTTTCCGTTGAGAACTGGATGTCCTTTCGAGATGAGGCAACCCTCGACCTTTCGGCGACACGCGAGAAACAACACCCCGAACATGTCGCGCTGATCAAGAAACACAATCTGAGGCTTCTGCCGGTTGCTGCCATTTACGGGGGAAATGCCTCGGGGAAGAGCAACTTCATCGAAGCCCTGAACTTTGTTGAAGGGTTCACAACGGACCCTCCCAAAGCGGGCTCTCCAATTTCCGTAAAGCCTTTCCGGATGGACAAGGGCTTCGCAGATCGTCCGACCGCCTTTAGTTTCGAGATCCTCGTTGAGGATACAATCTACGATTACAGGTTCTCCGTAACAGGTAGGAGAGTTGTGCGAGAGGAACTCAAGCGAATTGGCGTTACAAGAGAGCAAACGCTTTTTCGGCGGGGTGCCCTCCCTGGGGATTTCCTACTTGCGGCCGAACTTAAGGATCAGGACGAGCTTCGCTTCGCGTTTCGCGGTACCCAAGACAACCAGCTTTACTTGACGAATTCAGTGTCCCAAAAACTTGAGGAGTTCAGGCCGGTCTTCGACTGGTTTGCAAAATCCCTTACCATCATCAGGCCCGCAACGCACTGCGGCGGCCTACCAAACCTCACCGATGACAGCAATCCGCGCTCCAGCCAAATCGCAAAACGATTGCGCGATTTGGACTCTGGGATTGATCGGCTCCGGTCGATCGATATATCCCCGGAGAGTGTCATGTCGAAGGAGCAGTTGGAATCCATCTCGCCGAACCTTCGAGAGGGCCTTACACTCCCGCTCGAAATGGTGGGGGGAGAAGACGGGGTCTTTCTGTACATCCAAAACGGCAAGGTAATTGCAAGGCGCCTGATTCCAATTCACCAAGCGGATAGTGGCGAGGAGATTCCGTTCAACTATTCCGACGAGTCTGAGGGAACCCGCCGCTTGATTGACCTATTACCTGCCTTTCTCCATCTCGAGGACAAAAGGAGCTCCGCAGTTTACGTAATTGACGAATTGGATCGAAGCTTGCATACGAACTTAACCACGGACCTCCTCGTGCATTACCTCGGGCAGCGACAGACCGCTCTCGCGCGATGCCAACTGATCTTTACGACGCACGACACTCAAGTGATGACCCAGGACATCTTCCGCCGGGATGAAATGTGGATCACGGAGCGGGATCGCTCCGGCGCGTCGAAGCTCGTGGCATTCAGCGAATTCAAGGAAGTGCGCAAGGACAAGGACATTCGCAAGAGCTATCTGCAAGGCCGCTTGGGGGGTGTGCCGCGAATCAGGACTACCAGTTCCGCGTGCGGAGACGAGGCGGCAGTGCGATGACCTCCCCTTTCCGCCGCCCCGAGGGCCAGCGCCGATACAAGCGCCTGTTCGTCATCATTGCCGAGGGCACAGTCACTGAACAGGAGTATTTTCCTCTCTTGAATGAAGACATGATCGTCCGCGTAAAGTGTCTCAAAGGCCGAAGCAATCTACCGCCCAAAGAGGCTCTGCGGCTGGCTCAAGAGTATGTCCGCAAAGAGCGCCTCAAGAAATCCGATGAAGTCTGGGTTGTAGTCGATAAGGACTCCTGGCGCGAGGAGCATCTCGTCGAGTTGCACGCCTGGGCGCAAAGCCGTCGAAACTATGGGTTCGCCCTGAGCAACCCCAAGTTCGAGTACTGGCTTCTCCTTCATTTTGAGGATGCAAACGGGGTGATAACCGGCAATGATTGCGACCGGCGACTCATCAAACACTTACCCGGATACAACAAACACATTGAGGAGCGGCACTTTACCCGCGACAGAATTGAAGCGGCTGTTGCAAGAGCAAAGAAGCGCGACAAGCCAACATGCGCCGATTGGCCCCGCAAGCCCGGAACCACCGTCTACAGGTTGGTCGAGAAGGTACTTGGGTCAATCACGAGTTAGCGCTAACCCACCGGCTGGCTCCCTTGCTGCCCGCAGAACATCTTCCAGAACTCGATAAACCCCTTCAGGCGCACCACCTGGAAATAATCGCTGGCAACCAGATAGAAGATCGCGGCCGCGGCGGTTATCCAGTGCAGAGTGTCGGAGCCGAGCTGGTCGCTGAAGGGCAGGGGCGCGGCGGAGAGCACCATGGCCAGCACCAGCAGCGCCAGCTTCACAATGCCCATCACCAGGTTGATCTCAACCAGCTTGCCGGTGAATGCCTTCCCCAGCCTGAGGCTTTGACCGAGGGACGAAAGCGCGGAGCGCTCTTCAAGCAGCATCAGGATCGGAGCGATTGCCACCGGCCCGCAAACCACCGCCCACGCGGTGAAGAATCCCAGCGAAAGAAAGATCGCCCAGATGGAGAAGCCCACCAGGTCCGGCTCGCCGGCCACGGCGATGTGCGTGTCCGCGGCCCACTGCATGGAGCAGAACCATCCCCAGGTGGTTGCGAGGAAGAGGGCCAGCCACGCCGTCTGCAGGGCGATCATGGGCAGAATCCGAAGACCGGGAGGCCGGCGGGGCGGCTGCGGACCCGGATTCGCGTTCGGACTGGCCTCCGGATTCGCTCCCAGGCGCTTCAGAACCAGAACTCGTCCCAGCCCGGAGACCACCACCCAGGCAAGCGCGGCAAGCGGCAGCAGCCAGCGCAGCACGTGAGAGGCGTGCGGCCGGTAGAGCGCCCCGGCGTGGGCCAGTTGCACCGTCGCGACCCACGGGTTCTGCGCGTCGATCGCATTGAGCCCCGCGGATTCGGGCGGAAGAACAATGAGAATCCGCTGCGCCTGCGTCCAGCAAACAAACAGGAAGGGGATACCGAAGACCCAGCGCCAAGCTACTTCGATAGCCGTGAGCGAGGGCCGCGCGAAGACCCATCCCATCTGGCCAACCAGCGACTGGGTTCCGCGCAGCGGCGCAGGCATACGACTCCTCATGGGCACGGGCGGTTGAAATTCGCGGTCTCCCACCCTTCCGGTCGCCACGGGGCACCGCGGCGACCGGAAGGATGGGGCACCCTCATCAGTGGGAAGGCCCGGCTACTTCACCACCAGGTTCACAGCCTTGCCGGGAACCACAATCACCTTGGCCACGGTCTTGCCCGCGGTGCGCGACTGGACCTTCTCCGCCGCCATCGCCGCCGCTTCAATGGCCTTGGAATCGGCATCGGCAGCCACCCGCACCACCGCGACCAGCTTGCCGTTGATCTGCACCGGAATCTCCAGCTCGTCTTCCTTGGCCAGTTCCGGATCGCTCACCGGCCAGGGCGCGCGCAGCACCCCGCCCTCTTCGCCCAGTGCCTCCCACAGCTCCGCCGCGAGATAGGGCGCAAAAGGGGCCAGCAGCAGCGCGAGCGTGCGCAGCAGCTCCAGCATCACCGGCGCGGGAACCTCACCCGCCGCCAATTGCGCATCGGCGGCCTGAATCTCGTTGACCATCTCCATGATGGCCGCCACGCAGGTATTGAAGTGCCAGCGGCCCTCAAAGTCCAGCGTGATCTTGGCGATGGTCTGGTGCAGCTTGCGCAGCAGCTTCAGCGCGGCTCCGCCGTTTTGCGTTTCGGACCGGGCTTCGCGGGCCGAACGCGCCACCGGCGCATACTTCATCGTCAGCCGCCAGGCGCGGGCCAGGAAGCGGCTCACCCCGGCCACGCCGTCCTCCTGCCAATCGAGATCGCGATCCGGCGGCGCGGCAAACAGGGCGTACATGCGCGTGGCGTCGGCGCCGTAGCGAGCCACCATATCGTCGGGCGAGACCACGTTGCCCTTGTTCTTGGACATCTTGGCCCCATCCTTGAGGACCATGCCTTGGGTAAACAGCCGCCGCGCCGGCTCGTCGTTCTCGACGAGTCCCAGGTCGCGCATCACCTTGGTCCAGAAGCGCGAGTAGATCAGGTGCAGAATGGCGTGTTCCACGCCGCCGATGTACTGGTCGATGGGAAACCAGTACTTCGCCTTTTCTGGATCGAAGGGCGCACCGGCGTTCTTGGCATCGGTATAGCGGTAGAAGTACCAACTGGAGTCGACAAAGGTATCCATCGTGTCGGTCTCGCGCTTGGCCGGACCGCCGCACAGCGGGCAGGTGGTATTGAGGAACTCCGGCATGCGGCTCAGCGGCGATCCGCCCTGCTGGGTAATCTCAACCTGCGGCGGCAGCACTACCGGCAATTGATCGTCCGGCACCGGCACGATGCCACCCGGCTGGCATTCAAGCTCGCAGTAAACCATGGGGATCGGCGTGCCCCAGTAGCGCTGGCGGCTCACGCCCCAGTCTTTCAGCCGGAAGGTGACGGCAGCCGCTCCAAACCCCTTGCGCACGGCGATCCTTTGCAACTGTCTTTGGGCCTGCGCGCAACTCAACCCATCGCAGTCGCCGGAGTTCACCAGCACCCCGTCTTCGGAGAGAAATGGCAGCTTATCTCCGCCCTCCGTCTCCTCGACCGGCTGAATGACCCTGCGAATCTCCAAACCATACTTCGTGGCGAACTCGAAGTCCCGCTCATCGTGCGCCGGAACGCTCATGATGGCGCCCGTGCCGTAATCGGCCAGGATGTAGTTGGCCACCCAGATGGGCACGCGCTGGCCGTTGTAGGGGTTCACGGCAAAGCGCCCGGTGGGAACGCCGTGCTTCTCGATGGCGCCCAGGTCCCCGGCTTCGGTCGCCTTCTTCTGCTGATTGAGCAGCTCATCGACCTGCGCCTTCAGCTCCGGATTGGCGCTCGTGAACTCGGCCGCCAACGCGTGCTGGGGAGCAAGTTGCACACTGGTGGCGCCGAAGATCGTATCCACGCGGGTGGTAAACACGCGGATTCGCTTTCGGTCCGCTCCCTGTTCTCCGCTCGGAAGGCTGACCTCTGACCCCTGATCTCTGATCTCTGACCCCTGCTCTTCCAGGAAGAAGTCGACTTCCGTCCCTTCGCTGCGGCCGATCCAGTTGCGCTGCATGGTGCACACCTTGTCCGGCCAGCCATCGAGCTTGTCGAGGCCGTCAAGCAGCTCCTCGGCGTAGGCGGTGGTGCGCAGGAACCACTGCTCCAGGTCGCGCTGTTCCACCTTGGTGCTCTCGTGGCGCCAGCAGCAGCCGTCCACCACCTGCTCGTTGGCCAGCACCGTGGCGCACTCCGGGCACCAGTTCACCTTGCTCTTCTTGCGGTAGACCAGCCCATTCTCGTACATGCGCAGGAAGAACCACTGGTTCCAGCGGTAGTAGTCGGGCAGGCAGGTGGTCAACTCCGTCGCCCAGTCGTAGCCCAGGCCCAGCCGCTCCATCTGCTTCTTCATGGCGGCAATGTTCCCCAGCGTCCACTCGCGCGGAGGCATATTGTTCTTGAGCGCGGCGTTCTCGGCCGGCAGCCCGAAGGCGTCCCAGCCCATGGGGTGCAGCACGTTGTAGCCGCGCATCCACATGTGCCGGGCCAGCGCGTCGCCGATCGCGTAGTTGCGCACGTGTCCCATGTGCAACTGACCGCTGGGGTAGGGCAGCATCTCCAGCACGTAGTACTTGGGCTTGCCGCAATCCGCGGGCTCGGCCGCATACAACGAGGGGTCCGAGGCCCACCGCTGCTGCCACTTGGGTTCGATAGCCGCCGGGTCGTAACGCAGTTCGTTCTCGTCTGCCATGATCTTTTCAGTGTAAATCCGGTGACGCATCTGCGCCCTGGGCAATGTGCGATGGTCCAATCAGCGGCAGTGTAGTGGACGGGGTGGAGTTTTCCGCCCAGAATGGAACCGTCATGTCTGGCATTCGATTTGCGCTTGCGGCACTGATGTGCTTCGCGCTTGTGCCGTCTGCCTTCGCAGGGCACACGCTGACAACACCGGAACCAGAGAATCCTGGCCGGCAGGTTGCCCCGGTGCCGGTGACGGTTTCCTACCAAGTTGAGGGTGCCCCCGGTTCCTCGTCCGCCGCGGCGGAGGGACCGGGGAGAGTATTGCGCAGCTGGCGGGTTCCCAGGTGCCGGGGTAGCTGTGCGCACAACCACTGAAGATGGGCGCCCCAGGTGCCTGGTCCGCCGCGGCGGAGCACTTGGGAGAGCACGAACCTTGGGCGTCCGGATTTGTTCTTTCTCGGCGTCGGGATAACTTGTTCTGTTTTTCGCACTCTCGATCCGGGCCTTGTGCTTGGGGGTTGGTACAACCAGGACGAGCGA
>JBEKCX010000124.1:0-7407 GCA_050014655.1 Occallatibacter sp.
CGGCTCCATCGCTTAATGTGCTGCAAAAGTCCGCGTAGGCCTTGAACATCGCCTTCTGGCCCGAGCCGCCGATTGAAAACAGCCGATGAAGGGAGCGATAGTTCACGACCATTGCGATGAGGGCAAGAACGGCGGCCTTGGCATTCGTACTGCGAAGCTCCTCTCCTCCGGCCCACGGCTCCAGGTAGTGGGCAACCACCTCGACCAGCTGACCCAGGTGCTTGCGCACCATCGCATCCACATCCTCACCCAGTTCCAGGGTGCTGTATTGCATCAGGCGCAGAAGCTCGGGCTTGTGCGTCAGGGTGGCGGCAATCAGCTCGAAGGCGCGCTCCAGCGCGGTCCGCCCATCCGTGGCTTCCGCAATCCTGCTCAGCAGATCGCCGCGCAGCTTTACCTGCTGCAGCTCCGCATCCAGCACCGCCAGATAGAGGTCGCGCTTGCGCGGATAATGCCGGTAGATCGTAACCTCGTTGACGGCCGCGTGGGACGCAATGTCACGCGTGCTCACGCCGTTGTAACCGAAGTTCGCAAACAGCTCGGCCGCGCTGAGCAGTATGCGCTCATCCGCGCCGCCCCTTCCGGGATTCGACATTCCTGCCATAATCTCCTTCTGCCGCGCGATCGCTGAATAGGAGCATGCTTCCCGCCGCTGAAGCCCAAGCGCCCCGCCCTTGCGCCTGACGCGAAGGATGGAAAGCAAGCGAGGAGCGAGAAGCAAGGCGGGTTCTTCATCCCGCGAGCGATCTTGGCCAAAGGCGCGAAAAACAACTCGTCCCAGCGCCAGAACCTCGCAAGTCATTCGGATAGGGGGCACGCAGCCGGAACGCTATCCGGTATTGGCGCGCTAAGAACTTATCCGTAAACTGCGAGTTTTGTAGCGCCGCTCTCCGGAGCGGCTGTCGTGCATCCGCCGCGGCGGACAGACCTGCACCCACCGCCCCCGTCGGCTTGGAAGCCGCCAATACAGCCGGTCTGGAGACCGGCTCTACAAATTGCGGGCAGGCTCTAAGGCTGGAAACCCCTGAGCTGGAATTCTTCGCAAGGCTTCGCCATCCTCACTCAGGTGGGGTTTTCCACAGATCCCTCAGCCGGAGCGGGACGGCCATCCAGACGGGCCGCGGAAACCTGGCTGAAAGCAAGCACTATCATCCGATTGTTGGCTTCGTTTCGAGCCGGGTCAAGCGGACCAGTACCGTTAATCTAGCAGAGGTTCCTTCGCAGTTAACCCACTTTTCAGCCACAGAAGCAGACCAAAGTACCGAGTGTGGGAATTTGCGGAATGCGCTGCCGGCAAGGGTTTCCGGGCATCTCCTCGAGCGGTTTCATGGGCTGGCATGGGTCCGGGCTGGCGCCGCCGGTGAACGAGTCCGGCGGCAAGCGCCGCGCCGCGGCCGTCCGCGCAAGTATCGGTTGCACAACCCTGTGATTGCCCCTTTGGATGTGAGGAAGACTGGCTTCCAGGGTTGGCGGCTGCCCGAAAGTTTTCCACAACGGCTCCCGCTTCGGCGGGTGCTCGTTGCGCGGCGCGGCAGAGCGTCTTCGCCGCTTGTGGAGCGCAAAAGCGAGACCGGGTCAGTATGCCTTCAGCTCCACAATCGCCTTGAGAATGCTCTCCGGCTGGGGCAGGATCGCCTCCTCCAGCAGCGGCTGGTAGGCCACAAAGGTATCCATGGCGCCGACGCGCCGGACGGGCGCATCGAGATCGTCGAAAAGCTCATCGCCGATGCGCGCTGCGATCTCCGCGCCGTAGCCCCAGCTGAGCACGTCCTCGTGAGCCACGAGCACCCGGCTGGTCTTGCGGATCGAGGTTGCGATGGCCTCCCAGTCGTAGGGATTCAGGGTGCGCAGGTCCACGATCTCGACCTCGATGCCGTGCAGCCGCTGCGCCCGCTGCGCGGCCTGCAACGCCCTGGGCACAATGGCGCCGTAGGTGACCAAAGTGATGTGCGCGCCGGGGCGGACGATCTTGGCCTTCCCGAAGGGAATGGCGAACTCCGGACCCGGATAGGGCGCGCGTCCGTAGGCCTCGCGATAGAGCCGCTTGTGTTCCAGAAACAGCACCGGATCGTCCGAGCGGATGGCCGTGCGCAGCAGCCCGTTGGCGTCCAGCGCGTTCGACGGAAAGACCACCCGCAGCCCCGGAATGTGGGTAAAGATGCTCTCGCCCGATTGCGAGTGGTAGATGCCGCCGCCGGTGAGATAGCCGCCGATGGGCGCGCGCAGCACCATTGGCGCGGCCCACGTGCCGTTCGACCGCCAGCGCATCACCGCCAGCTCATTGCGAATCTGGTGCATGGCCGGCCAGATGTAGTCGAAGAACTGGATCTCGACCACCGGCTTCATGCCGCGGATGCCGTAGCCGACGGCGCGGCCCACGATATTGGCCTCGGCCAGCGGCGAGTTGAAGACCCGCTCCGATCCGAACTCGGTTTGCAGGCCCGCGGTCAGCTTGAAGACCCCGCCCTTGCCCTTGACCTCGGCCAGCGCCTCCTCGCGGCTGGCGTCGGCCACGTCCTCGCCGTAAACCACGATGCGCGGATCGCGGCGCATCTCGTCGTGCAGGCAGGCATTGATCAGGTCGGCCATGGTGCGCGGATCGCTTCCCTTTTCGCCTCCAGCCTTTCCTGCGCCGGCCGCGCCCGGTGCCTCCACCCGCTCCCCGGCGAAGGCCGGGCTGGTGGGGTCCAGATCCTCGGAGTAGACGTGCTCGGCGATGCCCTCCACTTTGGGAAGCGGCGCCGCAAGGGCGCGCTCGGCGGCCTCGGCGGCCTCGCGGTCCAGCTCCCCCTCCAGCGCGTCGATCTCCGCCTCGGTGAGAACTCCCTCGCGCAGCAACCGCATCTGCATCCTGGCCAGAGGGTCGCGCATGGCGTCGGCCTCGCGCTCGGCCGCCGAACGGTAGAGCCGGTCATCGTCGGAGAGCGAGTGCGAATAATGGCGCACGCAGTGGCCGTGCACAAAGGCTGGCCCCAGTCCGGCGCGGCAGTGCGCCGCAGCGGCCTCAAAGGCGCGCAGGCAGGCCTCGACATCCGTGCCGTCCACCTCGGCAAAGTGGAAGTTGGGGAAGTTGGCGACCAGCTTCGAAATGTTCCCGCCCGGCGTGTTCACCTCCACCGGGGTGCTGATGGCGTAGCCGTTATCCTCCACGCAGAAGAGCACCGGCAGCTTCCGATTCGACGCCGTGTTGAGCGCCTCCCAGAACTCGCCCTGGGAGGTGGAACCCTCGCCCAGCAAGGTGAGGACCACCTCGTCGGAGTGAAACTCCACGTCGCGGAAGGCGCGGTAGTCGGCAGCAGCGAGGGCCGCATCGGGCCTGACAGCGGCCTCGGGATGGCGGCTGAAGTACCGGCCCGCCTCGGCGCAGCCCACGGCGTGCAGCAGTTGCGTCCCGGTGCAGGAGGAGGTGCTCACAATGTGCAGCGGACGGCTGCTCCAGTGGGTCGGCATCTGCCGGCCGCCGCTGGCCGGATCGGTGGCCGCGCCCACGGCCTGCAACAGCATCTCGACGGGCGTCACGCCCAGCGCCAGGCACAGCGCGCGGTCGCGATAGTAGGGGAAGAACCAGTCGTAACCCGGCCGCAGCGCGAGGGCCGCGCCCACCTGCAGCGCCTCATGGCCGGCCGCCGAGATCTGGAAGTAGATCTTCTGCTGCCGCTTGAGCAGGATTTCGCGGTCGTCCACCGAGCGCGACAGGAACATCAGCCGGTAGATCTCGACCATTCGTTGAGGGCTCAGGCCGGCGGCGACAGCCGTCCCCAGCTCGCCAGCGCCAGGCACTGCCAGTTCCATTCCCTTCACTCCTCAAAAAACCTGTCTTCTCGCTTGCGGGGAAACTGAAGCTCCAGCCTCGATTGTAGCAACCCCGCACTCCAGAGTAGGATGCGCCCTGGGCAGTCTTCGACTCTTGAAGCAGCCCCCTGCCGCCGGGTTCCGGGCGCCTCATCCTTGCGCATCTTCCGGCGCAAGAACTGGATGTGGCGAACGCCGGCCCCGGCACCGGCCCGCTCAATAATGCATATTCTCCGCCCTGCTCTCCGCCGCGCTCTTTTTGGCTCCGGCCGCCTGCGCCCCGCGCAGCAGCAGCAAATAGATGAGCGTGGTGAGGCTGGAAACAGCCGCCGGCCTAAGGTAGAACTCGATCGGCCCCGGAACGAAGCCGGCATGAGATGCAAGCGCGAAATAGAGCTTCATTCCGACCAGCGTCAGGGGTCCAATGCCGATGCCGAGCGCAAAGTACATCCAAAAGCGCAATCCGTCGACACGCCTCACGGCCAGGACAATCGGAATTGCCAGCAGCCATCCGGGGAGGCTAAAAAGGAATACCATCCCGGTGATGACCGCCAGGCTCGCGGCAAGTTCCAGCGCGGTGATGGCCCGGCTGGGATGGCTGCCTACTAGCTCCGCGATTACAAAAAGGGGCCCGGAAAGAAGCGCCGCAATCACCCAGCTCATGAACGAGTAAAGCAAACGCTTCCACCAAGGCACCATCGTCCCTCTCAGCCCCCGTCTGCCCATCTTACCCGATTGCCCGCACAGGTTGTGGAACACCGCGCCGCCCTGGCGCGTAACCACTCCTGTCCGCGCGCTGGCCTACAATGACAATGTTGGCGGTGATGCGGCGGGAGATGCCCAGACGCGCCTGCGGCGGGTTCAGTTCCCTGCCGGAGCGCGCTGCCCTTATCTCTGCTTGACCGCTCCGCTCAACCCCACGAGGTTTGCATGAAAACTCGCTGTTCAGCTCCTTCGTTTTTCGCCGTTTTAGCATCCGCGGCCGCGCTGGCCGGCCTCATCCTGGCGCCCGCTCGCCCCGCAGCCGCCCAGCGGCTCCCGGATACCATCCGCCCCGACCACTACGCGCTCACCCTCACGCCCGATCTGAAGGCCGCCACCTTCTCCGGCGTCGAGTCCATCGACGTCACCATCGCCGAGCCGGTCGGCGCCATCACTCTGAACGCCGCCGAGATCGCCTTCCAATCCGTCTCCGTGACCGCCGGCGGTAAGGAGCAGACGGCCAGCGTCACTTTGGACAAGGACAAGGAGCAGGCCACCTTCACCTTCCCCGACAGGCTGCCCGCCGGAAAGGCGACCCTGGCCATCGCCTACACCGGCATCCTGAACAACGAGCTGCGCGGCTTCTATCTTTCCAAAACCACGCGCCGCAACTACGCCGTCAGCCAGTTCGAGCCTACCGACGCCCGCCGCGCCTTTCCCTCCTTCGACGAGCCGGCCTTCAAGGCCACCTATGACGTCTCCCTGGTGGTCGACAGCGGCGACACCGCCATCTCCAACAGCCCCATCGAAGCCGACACGCCCGGCCCCGCCGCCGGCAAGCACACTCTCAGGTTCTCGACCACGCCCAAAATGTCCACCTACCTGGTTGCTTTCCTGGTCGGCGACTTCCAGTGCACCGCCGGCGAATCCGACGGCGTGGCCATCCGCGTGTGCTCCACTCCCGACAAGGTCGCCCTCACGCCCTACGGCGTCGATGTGGCCAAATGGGTGCTTCACTATTACGACGGCTACTTCGGCATCCACTACCCGCTCAAGAAGCTCGACCTCATCGCCCTGCCCGACTTCGAGGCCGGCGCCATGGAGAACTTCGGCGCCATCACCTACCGCGAAAGCCTTCTACTCGTCGACCCCAAGACGGCCTCCGTGGGCACAAAGAAGGAAGTGGCCATCGTCATCGCCCATGAGATGTCTCACCAGTGGTTCGGCGACCTGGTGACCATGCAGTGGTGGGACAATCTCTGGCTCAACGAGGGCTTCGCCACCTGGATGGAGAACAAGGCCGTGGCAATCATGCATCCGGAGTGGAAGATCGACCAGGGCGTTGCCAATGACGAGGACAGCACGTTGAACCTGGATGCGCAGCCCACCACCCGCGCCATCCGCGCCAAGGCCGATACCCCCGACGAAATCAACCAGATGTTCGACGGCATCGCCTACGGCAAGGCCAGCGACGTGCTGCTCACCGTGGAGAACTACCTCGGCCCGGAGACCTTCCGCAAAGGCGTGCACGCCTATCTGGCCGCCCACGAATACGGAAACGCCACCGCCGAGGACTTCTGGAACGCACAGTCTGCAACCAGCCACAAGCCGGTGGACAAGATCATGGAGAGCCTGGTGGCCCAGCCGGGCGAGCCGCTGCTTACCTTCGGCGAACCGGCCAAGGGCAAGGTCCAGGTGGCGCAGAGGCGCTTCTTCCTCAGTCCCAGCATCCAGCCCGACCCCGCCCAGAAGTGGACTTTGCCGGTCTGCTTCAAGACCGGGGAGGCCGGTGAGAAATGCCAGGTGCTTACCCCCGACGCCGCCGCTCTGTCCACTCCAAAGACCGGCCTCTTCTTTGCCAATGCCGGCGGCAAGGGCTACTACCGCAGCGCCTATCCGCCCAGCCTCTATGCGGCTCTCGTGGCCAACGTCGAAACCGGCCTTGACCCCACCGAGCGCATCAGCCTCATCGGCGACGAGTGGGCGCAACTGCGCGCCAACAAGGCCACCGTGGGCGACTATATGAACCTCGTCGCCGCCGTCAAGGCCGATCCCAACGCCAGCGTTCTCGGCGGCACCATCGGGGGCGTCGACGCCATCTACGACCGCGTGGCGGCCACCCCTGAAGAGAAGGCGGCCGTCTCCGCCTGGATTCGCGCCACCTTTGCTCCGCAGCTCGCCAGCCTTGGTCCCCCTTCTGAATCCGACGATCCCAATACCCGCGAACTGCGCGCTACGCTCTTCGCCGTCCTCGGCTATTACGGGAAGGACCCCGCGGTCCTCGCCCAGGCGAGCAGCATCGTCGATAAGTATCTCGCCGATCCCGCCTCCGTCGATGCCACGCTGGGCCAGACCGCCCTGTCCGTCGCCGCCCGCAACGGCGACGCCGCTCTCTTCGACAGGCTGCAGAAGGTCGCTGAAACCTCAACCAATCCCGAGCTGCAGGAGAGCGCGCTCCGCCTGCTCGCCCAATTCGAAGATCCCGCCCTCGTCCAGCGCTCCCTCGACTACGCCGCCTCCGGCAAGGTCCGCAACCAGGACGCCGCCATCCAGTTTGCCATCGCCCTGCAAGTCGACGGAACCCGCGACCTTGCCTGGAAGTACATTCAGGCCCACTGGGACAAGGTGCAGGCTCAGCTCACCACCGAGCTGGGCGCCGCGCTGGTCGGCTCCACGGGCAGCTTCTGCTCCGCTGCCGGCCGCGACGATGTGAAGCAGTTCTTCTCCACGCACAAGGTAGCCGCCTCCGATCTCGCCCTCAAGCACGCCATCGAACGCATCGACGGCTGCATTGAGCTGCGCACCCTTCAGGAACCCAACCTCAAGCAGTGGCTCGCCACGCCGGGTAGCGCAGGTCCCATAAGTAACAAATGAGGGTGCCCCAGGTCCCGTCCGCCGCGGCGGAGGACCTTG
>JBEKCX010000125.1:0-7329 GCA_050014655.1 Occallatibacter sp.
CACTCCCCGGTCACTCTCTGCGAATCCAGCGCACAGCGTGGTCGCTCAGATGCTCCGTTCCGTTGTTATAGATGGACTCAATGCCGTCCAGGGACTTCCCATCGGTCGATAGCGAGAAGTTGACCCTCACCGCCGCGAACGGAAAGCCGGGGTCGTGTCCCGAGAGCCGGAAACTGATCTGCCTGCCCTGGACGTGTATGTCGTCTATAGCCCATCCAGGCCGGGGGCAGCTGTTCTTGACGGTCCATTGTCCGTGACTCTGACTGATGGAATAGTCACAATCGGGCCTTGACTCGCCGCCGACAAAGTAATCGCCCGGCATGGGGATTTGATACCACTTTCCCTCGACGGTGAGTTGCATACCTTCGAGGGCGGCACGTTCCCTTTGCTGCTGCTCCCGCTGAAGTTTCTGTTGCTCCTGCTCCTTTTGTTTCTTGGCCTCGTTATCTACCTGCGCGAGCGCCTTGAGCCGGTAGATCTCGTCCTGAGAACTGCGCGCCTCGCTGGGTTGGGTGAGCTGATAGAGGTTCAGGCTGGCGATGGCGTCGTCATACAGCCCCGCGGCCTTCTGGGCATCGGCTAGCTTCTTATACGCATCCCCCCACCAGGGAGCGGCCAACAAGGCTGCTTTGTACTGCTCGATGGCGCGCTCATAGTTGCCATCGCTCTCGGCCTCCTTGACCAGGACCAAGGCCATCACGTAATGCCCACGGGCCTCTTCGGGAATCTCCGGCGGAGTCTTCATAGCCTGGACCAGCTTGATGATCTGTTGCCGGGCGGCGTCGCTGGGGTTGGCGGAAAACTGCTGCAACACCTGCTGAAACTGCTGCATGGATTGCTGGCGGTCAAGATCGCGGCCCATCTCCTCGGCGTTCTTGGTGTCGACCCCGGGGCGCACGGCTGCCAGATAGAGCGTCAGGCTGCGCTTGGCGCTGTCGTAGTCGGCGGCCTGGGCGTAGGCATAGGCGGCGTTGTAGTCGGCATCGGCATACCAGGGAGCCTCCGCAGCGGCCTGTTCAAACAGCTTGGCCGCGGCCTTGAAAGCGTCCGCGGATGAGGCGGCCTTCATCTGCGCTTCGGCCTTGGCGAAATCGTCCAGCGCGGGCTGGGGAATCGCCGGAGCCGGCTTCAAGGTCTTGGCCAGCGCAACGATCTGGCTGCGCAGCGTGGCGTTATCGGGGTTATTCTGAAAATCCGCCATATAGGCTGCAAGCTGTTTGCGAGACTCCTCGTCGGCAACATGCTGCCGCGAAGGGGCAGCAGGTTTGGCCGTCTGCGCCGGCGCCGGAACGGCGGTTGCGCATAACAGCGGAAGAAGCATAAGCCAGAAAAGAATCGATCTTGTGTTCATGGTTCCTCTCTCCGTGGTACTGCACATTTCAAATTGACGTGAACTGAACCCTTGTCTCGCGCCCCAGATTCAGATTCCCGTCGCCGGCGCCATTGCATACGGTAGGCGGGGATCTCCTTTTCGAAACTGATTCCTTCAAATTGTACGTCGGCCAAGAGGTGTTGCCATAAATCCTCTAGCTCCGCCCCCCTCCTACCCCCATGGTGCAACCCCTCCACCAGCGCATCCCGCACGGCTACGAGCGCGGGCCGGTGGGACCTCCGCTGCGTGCGGCGCGCTCACGGGAGAAGAGGCTTTGCGGCGATGAAGCGCGCGGCAGGGCGCAGGCGCATGATAGAAAATAGGTTATGCAACAAACGCGGGCCCGCGGCCACTGATCGGCAAGGGCGCGCGAACAATTGCCTGCGCGGAAGGAGGCCATGGATAACGCCGTCAAGGTTCTGATCGTCGAAGACGAGCCCCACGCGCTGCTGGGGCTTGCGGAGCTGATCTCCGGCTGGGGATACCGCACCGAGACCGCGCGCGACGGCATCGAGGGCTGGGAGAAGGCGCTGGCCTGGAACCCGGCCATTGTGGTCACCGACCTGAAGATGCCGCGCATGGACGGCATCGGCCTGCTCACCAAGCTGACCGCGGAAGACTCGGGGCTGGACGCGAATGTAGTGGTGGTGGTGCTCACGGCGATGGGCTCGATCGAGCTGGCCGTGGACGCCATGAAGCTGGGGGCATACGACTTTCTGCAAAAGCCGCTGGACGCCACGCGGCTGCGCACCATTCTGGCCAACGCCACCCGCAAGCGCGAGACCGAGATTGAGCTGGAAGTGGCGCACCGGCGTCTGCGCGAAACCGGCGTCCTGGGCTCGCTGGTGGGCAGTTCCCGGCAGATGCGGGAGATATTCGGAACGATCGAACAGATCGCGCCCTCCAACGTCTCCGTTCTCATCACCGGCGAGAGCGGCACCGGCAAGGAGCTGGTGGCGCGCACACTGCACGAGCTGAGTCCGCGCAAGGCGAAGCCCTTCGTCGCGGTGAACTGCGCGGCCATACCCGAGACGCTGATCGAGAGCGAGATCTTCGGCCACGAAAAGGGCTCCTTTACCGGCGCGTTCGAGCGGCGGGCAGGCTGCTTCGAGCTGGCCCACGGGGGCACTTTGCTGCTGGACGAAATAAGCGAAATGCCCGCGGGAACGCAAGCCAAGCTGCTGCGCGTGCTAGAGGAACGAAGGGTGCGCAGACTGGGAGGCCGCGCCGAACAGGAGGTGGACGTGCGCGTGCTAGCCGCCACCAACCGCGACCCCGGCCAGGCGGTCGCCGCGGGGAACCTGCGCCCCGACCTGTTTTATCGCCTCAATGTCTTCAACATTGCCATGCCGCCGCTGCGCGAGCATCTTGAGGATCTGCCGGCGCTGGCTGAGGCCATGCTGAAGGAGATGAACCTCAAGCACGGACGCCGGGTCTGCGGCGTGGCGCAGTCGATTCTGAACCGGATGATGGCCTACGACTGGCCGGGAAACGCCCGCGAGCTGCGCAATGTGATCGAGCGGGCGGTCATCCTGTGCCCCGATGGCGCGCCGCTCGATGCCGGTCACCTGCCTCCCGGCTTTGCCATGGCGCAGACGCATGCCGCACAAGCGCTCGATGACGGCGTGGTGCCGGTGCGCGTTGGCTCGACGGTGGACGAGGCCGAACGGCTGCTGATTGTGCGCACCCTGGAGGCTACCGGGCAGAACAAGACGCGCGCCGCCGAGATCCTGGGCGTGAGCTTGAAGACCCTCCACAACAAGGTGAAAGAGTACAGTCGCGCTCCCGCCGACCCGCAAAGCTGACCGATGAGCCTGAAGACTAAACTCGTTCTGACCGTCACCACCCTGGTCTTTGTCATCGCAGGCATCATCTCGCTGGTTTACGTCAGCCAGCTTCTCCAATCGGCCGTGCAGCAGTCCTTCGACACCAATCTTATGTTGGCCAACCAGATCCGCTTTGCCCTGCAAAATGCCCTTTTGGCCGGTCTCAGGGACCGCACGGTCGATCCCAACAATCCCGCCCAGTTGCGCAACATGGAGGCCGAGGCGGTACGCAACGATGCCCAGCTGCAGGCAGTGATGGAATCGGTGAACCGCTACTCGCTCACCGTCTACGACATCAACATCGGCGACAGCCGGTCGAGCACGCTGCTGAGTACCAATCCCGACAACGAAGACCATCCGCTGCCCGTCCGTCCCGACTTGAGCCGGCTGCGCGACGCCAATCCCTTTCAGCTGAGGGCGGTGATGTCCGGCCCGCCCCGCGTCTTTGACGTGGTGGTGCCCCTGGAGAGCAATGGGAAGCCATTTGCCAGCGTGCACGTCGGCGTGCGCACCACTTTTCTGCGCGCCGTCTATGAGCCGTGGTTGAGTACGGCTCTGATCCTAATGGGCCTTGCGCTGGTCACGGCGCCGATCACTGCCTTTCTGCTCGGCAACCTGGCCCTTCGTCCCCTGCAACAGATCAGCAGGCGGCTGGACTACTGGACCTCCGGCGGCGAGAGCCGGGGCCAGGAGAAGGAGATGCTCGTGCACGACATGGAAGCCCGCGTCTCCCGCAAGATCGAGCGCTTCGGCCAGCGCATGCGCAACGTGCAAGAGGTTTTCTCCGCTTTGAAGGAAAATCTCGATCGGATTCTGGGCAACTTGCAGGACGGAATCCTGCTCTTCACCGGCGACGGGCGCGCGGTGCTGGTCTCCGACGCGGCGCGGCGCTTCTTGCCCGAACAGACCGGCGGCATCCTGGGCAAGGATGTGAGCGAGGTCTTCGACCGGTCAACGGTCCTGGGCAGGACTGTGCGCGAGGCCTTCGATGCCGGCGCCGTCCTCGTCCAGGAAGAGGTACTTACCGAGACCGGCGGACGGATACAGGTCTCGCTGGATTTCATCCAGGACGGCGAGACTCCCCAGGGACTGGGCGCGCTGGTGACTCTGCACGACCTGGAGTCGGCTGAGGAGATCGAGTCCGAGCTGGAGCTCTCCCGGCGCATGGCGGCAATCGGCAGGCTGACCTCGGGCGTGGGCCACGAAGTGAAGAATCCCATCAACGCCATCGTGGTGCACCTGGAGCTGCTCAAGACCAAACTCGGCGATCCCAACTCCCCAGCCGTTCATCACCTGGAGGTGATCGACGCGGAGATCCATCGCCTGGATCGCGTGGTGCAGATGCTGGTGGACTTCTCCCGGCCGGTCGAGCTGAAACTCCGCGAGCAGGACATCGGCGCGGTCGTCGGCGACGTGCTGGCTCTGGCCTCGGCGGAGCTTGCCGCGCGCAATGTAACGCTGGTCAGCCGGCTGCCCTCCAAACCGCTGCTTGGCAATATCGATGCCGACCTCATCAAGCAAGCAGTGCTTAACGTGATTCAAAACGGCGCCCAGGCCATGCCGGAAGGCGGCACGCTCGAAGTGGTTCTTGAAGAGGAGCGCAGATCCGGGCGCGGCGATGCCCCGGCCGTGAAGGGCGCCCCAGCCGCCACTTCGCCGCCGGGGTGGAAATCCGGAGTCTCCGGTGACAGGTCTTCGTCACCGGGGTGGAAATCCGCCCTGCTGCGCATTGCCGATCAGGGTCCCGGCATTCCCGACGAGATTCGTGAGAAGATCTTCGACCTCTATTTCACTACCAAAAGAGGCGGCAGCGGCATCGGCCTGGCCATGACGTACCGGATTCTCCAGTTGCATCATGGAAGCATCGAAGTACAATCGAAACCAGAGCGTGGCGCCGAGTTTCTGATGCGAATTCCACTTGCTTCCGCCGAATTGGGACGCAGGCCGGTAAAGACGGCGATCATTTAAGACGAGGAAGGGTTTTCGGGATGAGGTTCCCCGCCAGGAGCGCCGCGTGGTTGCTGCCGTTCTTCTTGACGGGATGCATCCATACAGTCCCTTTGTTCCATCGGCGACCGGCTCAGCCTCTTGCGCCCCCCATTCCAGCGGCCTCCACGGCTGCTCCACCTGCTATTGAGCGTCCACCCGTGGACGCGACGATTCCCAGCGTGCCCCTGGCGTCAGGCACCACGCTGCAGCCGGTAGCCAGGCCCAAGCCGCGAAGATGGCGCAGGAAGCCGGCGGGCGGAAATGGCGAGCAAGCCGCTGCCGGCGCGCAGCAAGCCGCGGCCAATCCGCAGCAGGTTCCGGGCAATGCTCAGCCGGCCGCGAACGAAAGCCCCGGCGTCAGCGCCATTGGCCAGCTTTCTTCGGGCGAACCCTCCGATCTGCGCCAGCAGACCGCGGACTCGATCGCGGCCATCGAGCACAGCCTGAACGGCATCGGTTCTGGCCTGAGCGAGCCGGAGCAAAAGACAGCCGCCCAGATTCGGGAATACTTGAAGCAGGCCAGGGAGGCGCTGGCATCGGGCGACGTGGATGGAGCGCACACGCTGGCCGCCAAGGCCAAGGTGCTGCTGGGCGAACTGAGCCGCTAGGGCGGCTGGGTAGAAAATACCCACTCAGGCAAGATTTACACGCCCGAAAGCCTCTCGAAGCGCGCTCGATCCGCTCTTCCCGGCACGGCTTCACCTCACAAACTGAACAAACTTAATCGATTACTGAATTCATCCCGGCGGAAGCGGATTTGGCACGCGCCGTGCAAGCTATTGGGGTGAGCGGAAACTGCGGCTCCAGCGCCAGATTGGAATCATCCACGGAAGATTCACCGGAGAACAATTCAAACCATGGATAACAAATTTGCGCATTCGAATTCGTTTCTCGGCCGGCTACCCCTCCTGCTTCTGGCCTCGGCGGTCTCAATCCCCGCGGTCGCCCAGCAGGCTCAGCCCGCGGCTTCTTCTCAGACGCCTCCTTCGGTGGCGCAGCAGCAGCCCCACCAGCCAGCCGCACCTGCCGTAAGCACCGCCAAGGAAGGGTTCTGGGGGCACATAAACCCCTTGGCGCGCAAGCAGTGGGTGAAGAAGATAACAGACCCCATCCATGACCGGCTCAGCGAACTGGATGAGCTGACCGCCAGGAACGCCAGGGATATTCAGGACGTCGATAGCCGGGCGCAAGCGGGCATCCATCAAGCCCAGTCCTCGGCCGATGCGGCCAACCAGGCGGCCACCGCTGCCGGCGCGCAGGCCCGGCAGGCCGGTTCCACGGCCCAGAATGCAAGCGGCCGCGTGGACCAGTTGAACAGCACCGTGAACGGCTTGGACAGCTACAACCAGATTGGGGAGGTTGAGGTGGCCTTCCGCAGCGGACAACCGGTCCTATCGGCCGATGCCCGCAAGCGGCTGGACGATCTGGCGGCCAAAGTGACAGGCCAGCCGGGTTACATCCTGGAGTTGGAAGCGCACTCCCCCGCGGCAGGCAGCGCCGGCATTCAGAACTCCGAGCGGCTGGCCCAGGCGGTCGAGCGCTACTTTGTTACGCAACATGACATTCCCGTCTACCGCATGCACGCAGTGGCCCTGGGCAATGCCCGCGGCGCCAGCGAGGAACAGGACAAGCCGGTCCGGACCAGCAGCGTACACATCCGGTTGATGGAAAACAGTTTGGCGGCCCAGGGAGCCGCACCACCCCAGGGTGCAGCTCCTTCGACCGGTGCGGAGCAGCCCTAGAACGCAGCCCTCCTGCTAAGGCATTCTCCGCTCCGGCGGCCCCGTACGCCGTAGGCCGCCAATCAAGCTCTCGCTACACGAGAGAACCAAGGCAACTTGGCCCCCGTCAATGGCGGGGGCCGTTTTTTGCGCGGACAAGCGCCGCGCCGCCTCGATATCGCGCGACCCTGGAGTGAAAGCCGCCGTTCTCACGCCATCCACCCCTGCGCGGTTTCCCGGTCTGTCTTGTTGTCGTCGCGACCGCGGCCCCGGAAACTCCCATTCCTGGCGCTCCAGCTCGATGCGTACCGGTTGATCCTTCATGGATGGATGACGGCGTACCCGCCACGAAGGTGATCTTCATGCTCAGACCCTTTGCGCTCGTTCGCGCGAAAAAAATGGGCCGATCCGCGATGCGGAT
>JBEKCX010000126.1:0-7307 GCA_050014655.1 Occallatibacter sp.
TGCGGATGCAGCGCCAGCCGGGGAGGAGGATCCCCCTGCTGAAGCGGAGCCGCCGGCAGCAGGTGCAGCTCCCGCGCCGGAAGCAGCAGCCTGGCCGGCCGGCTGCCAAACGGTGGAGAGTTGCTGGAGCATGGGGTTCACGGTAGTCCCGAAGCGCGATGCAAGGTCATAGATCATTGCCCCATCCGCCTGGTTCGGGCCGGTCGATCTGGCAATCACCATGCCCGCCAGCGGGAGGTTTCCCTCCGGGTGGTCGGTCACCGTGAAGAAGACGCCGACGGAGTTGGTTCCGGTGAACTGGAAGACGCGTCCGATCTGCGGCTTCTCGCCGCAGAGGCTATGCACTCTGGCCAGGAGGCTGGTGAGGACGGCCGACTGAGTGGTGGCTCCGCTGACGGCGCCGTAGACGATCTTGCCCCCTTGGGGAGCGGTGATGGTGGTCAGCGGGGTTGGCGCCGGCGCTTGCGTCTGTGCCTTGCAGGCGCAGAGAGCAAGGATGGACAACGAAAGAAACACTGAAAATCGCCTCAATGTAAGCATGTGAACAGGAACCTGACCTTTCCGGGAGCAGAACCGCTCTCACAGGAGACTGCGAAAAGCAGACACAAAATGCGTAACCAAAACAATACTCCGAAAGTCGCAGGGGCGTGAAGCGGGAACGGCAGCGAATGGCACTCTTGTTGTCCAAGTCACCGTGCATGGACGCAGCGGGTTTGGTAGAATATAACGAGGTGTGTTATATTAAGTTAAGGCAGAACACCATGACCGGAGCCGTCCTCAAATCCGCACGGCTGAACGCCAACCTGACGCAGCAGGAAGCCGCGTCCATGCTCGGCCTGACGCAGGCCTACCTGTCGATGGTGGAGCGGGGGCATCGTCCGGTAACCTCCGGCCTGGCAGCGCAGGCGACGGAGGTGCTCGATCTTCCGCCAACGGCATTGCCGCTGGAGCCAGAGGATTCCGTACTCTGGAACGAGGAGGAGCTGAAGTCCGGCCTCGGAGCATTGGGATATCCGGGGTTCGCCTATCTGCGCGGAAAGCCCAGGCGCAATCCGGCGCAACTGCTCTTTCACGCACTCAACCAGTCCGACCTCGATGCGCGCGTCGTAGAGGCGCTCCCATGGCTGACCTGCACATACACCGGCATGGACTGGGAGTGGCTGGCGCGAAATGCCAAGCTCAACGATCGTCAGAACCGGCTTGGATTCGTCGTTGCACTGGCGGGAGAATTGGCGAAGAACGCGGGCGACGCGAAGCGTTCCAATAATCTTGCCGAGTATCGAGCATCGCTGGATCGCTCGCGCCTGGTGCGGGAGGACACGCTCTGCCATGATTCGATGACGCAGGCCGAACGCAAGTGGCTCCGGCAGAATCGCCCGCCGGAAGCCGAACACTGGAACCTGCTCACGGATCTGGATGTGAAACACTTGGCCTATGATTCCGCGTGACGCGATTCCTGAGCCGTGGCTTTCCTTCCTGAACGAACTGGATCGCATCGCGACCTCAACGGTGCGGCTGGATTGCATCGGCGGGTTCGTGGTCACGATGCTTTATGGAATGAACCGCCCAACGGCCGACGTAGATGTACTCGAAATAGCGCCGCTATCCGCTGCAGATGCGTTCGCTCAAGTAGCTATGATCGGCGGACCGTTGCACGAGAAATATGGGATATATCTGGACCGTGTGACCGTGGCGCAACCGCCCTATGAGTACGAAAGCCGGCTCCAGGAGATGTTTCCAGGGACGTTTCGCCACCTTCATCTCATGGCGCTCGATCCTTACGACCTTGCGCTCACCAAACTCGAACGCAATATCGAACGCGACCGCAACGACGTGCGGTACCTGGCGCGCACCGTCCCATTCGATCCGGAGCTGCTGCGGGAGCGCTATAGGACTGAGCAACGCCAGTACTTGGGCAACCCAAAGCGCGAGGACTTGACCTTGCAACTCTGGATCGATGCAATCGAAGAAGAGAGGGCTGGCGAAGCGGATACAAGCCATACGAACTGAAGGTTCAATTGACGCCGCCGAGTGGAGGCTGTGAAGCTGAACCCCGTAAACCTGGGCGGCACCGCGGAAGGCCTTGCCGCCGTCTGCCGGTGTGCTCCTGACTCCGAAAGTCGCAGGGGCGTGAGCCGGGAACGGCGGCTCTGCGGCGCGCCCAGGCCACTCCGCTACAATAGACTGCAAGCGTCTGCCGCGCCGAGACTGGATTCCCGGCCCGCCAGGCGCATCAGAGCATTATGCTTACCAAAAACCTACCCGAAGCGCTCACTTTCGACGACGTTTTGCTGGTGCCCGCTTACAGCGACGTGGTGCCTGTACAGGTCAGCACGCAGACCCAGCTGACCCGCGAAATCACGCTGAACACTCCGCTGATCTCCTCCGCCATGGACACGGTGACGGAGTCGCGCATGGCCATCGCCATGGCCCAGCAGGGCGGCATCGGCATTGTGCACCGCAATCTCAGCATTGCCGACCAGGCGGGCGAGATCGACAAGGTGAAGCGCTCGGAGAGCGGCATGATCGTGGACCCGGTCACCATCGGGCCGGAACAGATGATCGGCGACGCCCTTGAGGTGATGCGCCGCTACAAGATTTCCGGCGTGCCGGTGACGCAGGGCAAGAAGCTGGTGGGCATCCTCACCAACCGCGACTTGCGCTTTGAAACCCGCACCGACATTCCCATCGGCGAAGTGATGACCAAGGAGAACCTGATCACCGTTCCCGTGGGCACCACGCTGGAGGAGGCCGAGCTGATCCTGCACAAGCACCGCGTGGAAAAGCTGCTGGTGGTGGACGATCAGTACAATCTGAAGGGCCTGATCACGGTCAAGGACATCCAGAAGAAGCTGAAGTATCCTAACGCCAGCAAGGACGATCAGGGCCGGCTGCGCGTGGGCGGAGCCATCGGGGCCACCGGCGACTTTCTGGAGCGCGCGGCGGAACTGGTGCGGGCGCGCGTGGACGTGCTGGCCATCGATTCGGCTCACGGCCACTCGTCGCGGGTGCTGGAGGCGATCCGCGAAGTGAAGAAGCGCTTCCCGCAGGTGGGGCTGCTGGCCGGCAACGTGGCCACCTACGAGGGCGCGCTGGCCTTGATCGAGGCGGGCGCCGACGCCGTCAAGGTGGGCATCGGCCCCGGCTCCATCTGCACCACGCGCATGGTCACGGGCGCGGGAATGCCGCAGATATCGGCCATTGCCGAAGCCGCGCGCGCCGCCCGCGAACACGGCACTCCGGTGATTGCCGACGGCGGCGTCAAGTACTCCGGGGAGATCACCAAGGCCATCGCTGCCGGCGCCAGCTCGGTGATGATTGGCTCGCTCTTTGCCGGCGTGGACGAGAGCCCCGGCGAGACCATCCTCTACCAGGGCCGCAGCTTCAAGAGCTATCGCGGCATGGGTTCGCTAACCGCCATGAGCCAGGGTTCCGGCGAACGCTACTTCCAGAGCACCGCCGACCTGGCCAGCGCCGAGATGGGCACCGAGGGCGTGGTCCAGCGCGAGCGCGCCAGCCAGAATCGTCTGGCGAAGTTCGTCCCCGAGGGAATCGAAGGGCGCGTGCCCTACCGCGGACCGCTGGAGTCCATGGTCTTCCAACTGGTGGGCGGCCTGCGCTCCGGCATGGGCTACCTGGGTTGCGCCACTATCGCGGAACTGCAGGAGAAGGCGCAGTTTGTGCGCATCTCCGGCGCCGGCCTGCGCGAGAGTCACGTCCACGACGTGATCATCACCCGGGAGGCGCCCAACTATCATGTGGAGTAAGAGGAGCGACCCCAGGTACTGGATAAGCGCATGGCTGCCGGTCGCCGTCGGTATCGGCGTCATCATGATCGAGTCGACGGAATGGATGGGTTCCAACTACACTGCCGGCCCGCTGCGCTGGCTCTACGAAAGCATCTTCGGCCCTGTGGCCGATGCCCGCTGGGAACTTCTGCATCACTTTATCCGCAAGTCGGGGCACTTTCTCGGCTATGGAGCTATGGGGTTGTTGTGGCTGCGCGCCTGGTGGATGAGTCTGCCCCGCTCCCGCTTCCTCCACGACGCTCTGCTTGCGCTGCTGGGCACAGCGCTGGTGGCCAGCGCCGATGAGTGGCACCAGACCTTCATGCCCAATCGGACCGGCTCTCCGTGGGACGTGCTGCTGGACTGCTGCGGCGCCATCACGCTGGAAGTTTTGGTCTACGTCTTCATGCGGATGTTCAGGCCCAAGAAGCTGGAAAGAGCGGCGTAGAGCACTCCAGTCCAGCAGCGTGCTGTTCTGCCGCTCTCTGATCCCCGATCTCCGATCTCTGCCCTCTGCGCTACCATATTCTTGAAGACAGAATCGGGGCACGCATGTTCGTTGTTGTCTGGCAGTTCGAGATTGCCGAGGAGAAAGTTGCCGCCTTTGAAGCTGCCTACGGGCCCGAGGGCGCCTGGGCCAAGCTCTTCCGCACCTCCCCGAACTATCTGGGAACGGACCTCATGCGCGACGCCTACATTCCCGGCGGCTACCTCACCATCGACCGCTGGACCAGCGAGGAGGACTTTCGCGCCTTCCGCAAGGACCACGACGCGGAGTACGAATCGCTCGACCGCTCCTCGGACGCGCTCACCAGCCGCGAAACTCGCATCGGCGCTTATATCGGCTGACTTTCGGAGGAGCGAATCGCCGATCGCCGATCCGGGGATCGCCGGCCTGCCGGATTCCCAACAACCAAGCCGGCAAGATAATATGGAGAGACTACATAACCTGAGGCTCTGAATGCCGTCTCGTCTTTTCTCCCTGATTGCACTGCTTTGCCTGTCGTCCGCCCTTTACGCGCAATCGGAGGCCCACGCGCGCTACCAGATATTCGGCGGCTATACGTTCCTCTCCAACTCCCTGGATGGAGTCACCGGATCTCACAAGCCGCTGAACGGATGGGATGGCGCCGTGGCCTTCCCGTCGTGGCACAATTTGCGCTTCAAGATCGACGTTGCCGCGTACCGGGGGACCAACCTGGGCGCGCCGCAACACCCCTACTTCATCCTGGGCGGCGGGCAATACACCTTGCGTATCGGAAGAGAATCCGTCTTTGTGGAGGGATTGGCGGGAACCGGCGGCGCAAACCAGACCTGGGCAGCAAACGGCGCGCAAGGCCAAACCGCCTCGTTCACATCCCTCGTCGGCGGCGGCCTGGACACACCGCTCACGCGGCGCATTGCTCTGCGCGTGGAAGGCGGCTATCAGTACTCCTATTTCGCCCTCGAGCAACCGGTGACCTTGAATCCGTACCGGATCCCCGGCCTGCCCAACAACTTTGGCCGCATCTCCAGCGGATTGGTCTGGCAGTTCTAGTTACCAAACCATGTGGATTCGTGCTCTCCCAGGTCCCAAAATCGGGACCTGGGGCACCCAAATCTCTGGGTATGATTACAAAATCACCAAGTCGCGGCACTGGAAGTCCATCATCAGATCCTGAGATTCCTTGGGCTTGCAATGCGCGATTCGCAGAGCAGCGCTGAGACACAGTCTCCATCTACGGTCGACAATCTTCCAGGTGCGCATGGAGCCAGGAGCAACAGTCACAAATCAACTGCCGGAGCTGACCGTCCTGGCTGCCGTCCACGCGGGCCCTTGTTAGGGAAGCTCTGAACAAGCTCCGACTCTGGGAAGACTCCCCTCAGGGGCTAAAGCCCGACGCTCATTCTATTGGGTTTGCGGCACGACTAAAGTCGTGCCCTTTCAGAACTTCGACTTAGTCAGGAATTCCTTAGCGCGCAGACAGGCTGGCGCTGAATCCGTGAGCAAGTTAAGCGGAGTAGTGTCCCTGCATATCGATGGAGCGCCCGTTGCGGATCGAGGCGACGAGCCTCCCGGAGGGGTCCACTGCGACCAGGTTGGCAGGCTGGCCGACAGCGAGGGCGCCGGCCTGGTCGCCGAGGCCGGTCATGGCGGCGGGATTGGCTGTGAGCAGGCGCAGCGCCTCTTCGAGGGGCGCGCCGGTGAAGGCGATGAAGTTGGCCAGGGCGCGGTCCAGGGTGAGCACGCTGCCGGCAAGAACTCCGCCAGCGGTGGCGCGGCCATTGGCGACCTGAACGGAGAGTCCGCCCAATTGATATTCGCCGTCGGGCATGCCGGTGGCGCTTATGGCGTCGGTGACCAGAATCGCCCGCCGCGGCCCCTTGGCCCTCCACCACAGCTTCACCAACTCGGGAGCGGTGTGGATGCCATCGCAGATCAGTTCGGCATAGAGCGCATCGGCGGTGAGCGCGACGCCCAGGATTCCCGGTTCGCGGTGATCGAGGGGGCGCATGGCGTTGAAGGTGTGGGTTGCGCTGACGGCTCCGGCGGCGATTGCGGCGCGGGTCTGGGCGGCGGTGGCATCCGAGTGGCCGAGGGAGACGCGGACGCCGCGGGCCGTGGCATGGGCGGTAAGTTCGACCGCTCCAGGCAGTTCGGGGGCCAGCGTCATTAGGCGGATGCGGCCCTCGGCGGCCTCGAAGAGCCGGTCGAAGAGGGCCAGGTCGGGCGCCAGCAGCGACTCGGGCGGGTGGACGCCGCGCCTGGCGTGCGAAAGAAACGGCCCCTCGAGATGAATGCCGAGGAGGCGGGCTTGAGCCTGCTCGGGCGACCGCGCGGCCAGCTTCGCCAGGCCCGAAAGCGCGCGCAGGGTGGCATCCACCGGAGCGGTCACCGTGGCGGCGAGAAAGCTGCCTGTCCCGCGCGCGGCCAGAAAGCTGCCCATGGCGGCGAGTGCTTCGGGCGTGGCTTCCATGGCGTCGTGGCCGGCTGCGCCGTGGATGTGCACGTCGAAGAAGGCCGGGGCCAGGGTCGCGCCGGGATAATCGACGACCTGGGCCTGGGCGGGAATCTCGCTCTCAGACTGGCTGGCGATGGAGGCGATCCGGCCGTCGTCGATCACGACCACGGGATGGTCGAGCAGGCTGGTTCCGTCGAAGAGTTTCGCCGCGGTGAGCGCAGTGCGCATATCGAGGATTATTGCAGGCGGTCCGGGGTCCGCGTGGCAAGCTCGGCGGTTTCGCCAAGGCCGATGCGCCGTGGCGGTCCCGGCGCCGGAGTTGAAGCCCCGGCCGCAATCCACGTGTTTCCCTTTGTTTCTCTTGAGAGATTTCTTACGATTCGCGTGAAACCATCGGCATGAAAGGCCGGATTGTTATGCTGTATGAACTGATGACAACACTGGAAATCGGTGAAACGCTGGACCACTATCGCCTGGATGCGATGGTTGCGCACAGCCGTATGTCGACGCTGTTCAAGGCTACCGATCTGAGGGATGGCCGGCAGGTCGCCATCAAGATTCCCCACGAGGAGATGGA
>JBEKCX010000127.1:0-7236 GCA_050014655.1 Occallatibacter sp.
TCTCTCTCCGTCCGGCGACCATAGGATGGGACCATCGAGTGTATATTTCATCCATTTGCGCTCCTTATCCAAAACAGATCGGGCGCCGGTCCCATCGGGGTGGATGACCATGCACTGTACAATGTAAGCGTATGCAATCCAGTCGCCCTTGGGAGACCAGGAAGGGCTACTTCCCTGAGCAATCGTCATCATTTTCCCGGTGGTCACGTCGAACACTACGATCCGCCCGTTTCCAGGACTAACTGCAGACACCGCAAGGAATTTGCCGTCAGGCGACCAGCTAATCTGATTTCTCCAATCTACTTGTATGGATCCTGGGATCGTCCCCATGTGGCCTGTTTCAAGATCCAATATCGTCAGACCCGCGTCACAGGTAACCCCGGTACATCCTTTCTCCCCGTCAAATGCAATTCTCTTCCCATCTGGCGAAAAGGCCGCCGATCCGACTATTTTGAAGTCACCGTATTGCTTCCATGTTTTGTCCCGCACCGAGTACACACCCATCACCGACTTGAAAATTGGTCTAGGATGAGGGTCGCACCATCCTTTTATCTTCGGATCGCATTTCACGATGTCCGCATTCAGCATGAATGAGATTCCCCCGGCTACCTGATCTCCTGCGGGGCTTATTGCCCAATTGGGCGAAACGAGTCCCATCGAGCTGGAGAGTTGCGGCACGGTGAAACTCCCGCTCGGTGTGACAAGGGTATAGTTGCCATAATTCGTGTCGCCACCAGCGGGGCTGAAAAGCAGCGTCGACTGCGGCTCAGAAAAACAGCCGATACAGGCGACGGCCTTCTTGTTAGGAGCTTGCGAGAAGCATATCCCCGTCGTCAGCACCGTTAGCAGACAAAAACAGAGCGCAGATTGATGCAGCTTGCGGACCATCAGAACTCCTTTCAAAACCAACAAACTGCATGTCCCGTGGGCGGCGGTTTCGCGCTATCCCGCCCGGCGCGCGGAGATCAGATGGCCGTCACCAGAATAAGCAGCGCCACCACCACAGCGATGATCCCAAAAGTCACGAAGACAAGCCTTATACCTCGTGCGACTCCTTCAACCATGGGGTTCCAAGGGCTGTCCGCGGCCACATGGTAGACAGGCTCGGGCGGGATGCCGCCGAGACGGACCGTGACCGGCCTTTCGCCGGCCGGCTCGCTCAGTCGCAGATCGAGGTAGCCGTCCCGGTTCCTTTCGTAGGAGCCGCGGTTCACCTTGGCGATCACTCCGATGACCGGCGTTCCGGCGTGGATCAGAGTCACGCCGCCGACCGCGACATCCTTATCCACGACGAATTGGAACGGAGCGCCGGTCTGCGCCATCTCCATCGAGACCGGCTCTTGCGCAACCAGTTGGATCTTCCTGCCCTTGACGAAGTCCAGCGAGGCAGGCAGCGCCAGTGTGCTTACCGCCTCCGGAGCAGCCGGCTCGGCGGCCTGCGGCTGGCCCTCGGCGGCTACCGGCAGGGCAATCAGCAGCGGCGAAAGGACAAGACAAAGCACGGCTTGAAGCAGCTTCCGTATCATGGCGATTCCTCTCTCAACGTAATGGTTGGCTTGCGCGAAACGGCAATGCGCTGTTCCCAGCTCTCTCCGCCGCGGCGGACGAGAGCTGGGGCAATCCGCTTGACCTTTCGAGCGACTTCAGAACCCTCGATCGCCGCTCGTTGGGCTGGACGGAATGCGGGCCGCGGCCAGTATCTTCACGATCTGCTCGGCCATGGGGCCGGAGGCAACGATTCCGTCGATGGCTCTGACCCTGCCCGAAGCGAGAACGACGCCCGTCGTCCTGTCCGTGAGGACGTAAGTGTGGATATGCGTGAAGACGACCCGGTCGATCTGGAGTTGCAGCTCGGCGGTACGCGGCTTGCTGATGCGCGGATTGATGTAGCGCTCACCTTCAACGATCGACAGGCCCAGCTTCTCCCAGTCCTTCTGGCCGAGTAGAGCCCGGGAGAGGGTGGCGGAGGAGAGAAAGTCGGTATCCGAGCAGATGAAAATTGTCCGCGCGTTCCTGAGGATCTGGCTGCGGTCGAGGTCGGCGGCGGTGAGCTGACGCGCCTCTACTGGCTCTGGCGCGTCTTGAGTGAGCTTCAGAGTGCCAGAGATCTGGATGGCTTGGGCAGGCTGCGCGGTGGCGGAGGTTGAGGCGGCTTGCGATGGCTGCTGCGCCACCAGCAGCGGGCAGAGGCTCATGCAAAGTGCGGTTTGAAGCATGGAACGGATCATCGGAACTCCCTGTGGACTACAAGGCCGATGTTAGGGAGGTTGCGCGCGCGTGTGGGAGCGATTGGGACACTTTCGAAAGTGTCACAATGGATGAGGCTGGTCTCCCACCCTTCCGCGAAAAGACAAACCGCAGGTCCTTCGACTCGGTCGCTGTGGCGACCTTCGCACAGGAAGACAGTGCGAAGGATGGGGCACCCATATTCAGCGACGGTGGAAATGCGCTACGCGGAAGCGGAAATCGTCTCTTCCTGCTTGCGCAGGCCGGCCAGGGTTGGCGCATCGAGCAGCGTGAAGCGCAGCGGGAAGGCGCCCTCCGGCAGCTCCAGCGCGGTAACCGCATCGCAGACCACCCCGGAGGTTGCCTCCAGGCCGCGCTTCCAGCCGGGCGCGGTGGCGTCGCGCACCAGCAGGCTCTCCGGCGGCAGGCCGGCGGCGATCAGCATGGTCTGGGCGATGCGCTGAAACTCCTTCCAGCGCGAGGCGATGCCCACCAGTTCGCCGGCGTGTTCGGGCATGTAGCGCTGCAGGTGCGCCATCAGCTCCAGCGAGATAGGATGCACCTGCAGCACAGTCAATTCGGTTCCAGCGGGCAGCAGCTTGCGCACACCAGCCGCCTTGCTGGGCAGAACCACGGGCATCGAGCCATCCAGATTGCCGGGCGCGGCGCACTCCTCCGGAGCGCAGCCCGCGACAGGAAAGGCAAGCGCCTGCTCCATCTCGTGCATGACGATGGCGCGCAACTCGGGGTCCGGCTCAATCACCAGCCAGCGCGACGGCGGCTGGTTGACGAGCCAGCGGCGCAGGCGGGCTCTCACCAGCGGCTCAGGCGCGCCCAGCTTGCGCGCCTTGGCCGCCAGCTCGCCGATGAGCCGATCGACGGCAAGCTCGGGCGAGAGCGGCGCGGAGGGCCGGGTGGCGCGCACAAAGACGCCGCTGCCGTGACGGAACTCAACCCAGCCCTCGGTTTCAAGCTGGCGGTAGGCGGAGCTGGCGGTGTTGGGATGGATGCCGAACCGCCGCGCCAGATCGCGGGTGCTGGGCAATCGCTGGCCGGGGAGCAGCTCCTTGCACAGGATGGCCAGCACCACCTGGGTGATCAACTGCTCGCGCAGTGAGACTTCGCCGGTACGGTTGAGCCAAAGTCGCATGGGGTTATCCTGATCTCCGCTCCAGTGCGGGTGTGGCGGAGTTTCCGCGGCCATACATCAGGAACAGCGCCAGGAGCAGGAGCAGGATGATGCCCAGCACCAGCAGGCTTCCCTCTGGGCCGTCCGTGCCGCCGCTCCACAGCGGATTGCCCGCCGGAATGGCGGTCAGATAGTGGTCCTTCGCGGGCAGGCCGCTGTCGGCTGTGCCGTAGAAGTAGGTCTCCGCCCAGTCCCAGGCGGAGTGGCAGCCAATCGCCCACCAGGCCGAGCCGGTCAGCCGCACGCTGACGCAGAAGACGAAGCCTATCGCCGCGGCGGCAAAGATGCCGATCCAGTTCTCGCCGTTGTTGCTGACGTGGATGAAGCCGAAGAGGGTGGAAGTGACCCAGGCCGCCTGCCAGAACCCGGAACCCTCCACCCTTTTCAAATGCAGCAGCAGACACGGAACCAAACCCAGCAAGGCAGCGATGTAGACGCCCCACGCGCCGCCGCCTTTGACCGTCAGCGCCAGGCCTCCGCAGACGGCGCCGATGATTCCCAGCGCCCACCAGAAGTTGATGCCGCGGGTCAGGGTGAACTGCAGATAGCAGCGGAAGCTTCCCTCCTCAGAGAAGCCAGTGAGAAGGAAAGCAGCGCCCCACAGCGCGCCAAAGGTGAAGATATGCGTTCCCGAGAGCGCGACCGGGCCGAAGTGCAGCCAGCCGCCCCAGGCCAGCGCTCCCACCAGCGCGGAGAGAGCCGCAAACCCCGCCGCCAGGCCGCCAAGAAAGTGGGGCAGGCGCCGCGGCCCGGCCAAGTTGTAGTCCAGGATGCGGCGATGCTCGAAAAGGGCCACAAGCGCGCCCGCCCCCAGCATCGGCAAAAACTCGATCAACCCCTGGATGATGGCCGAAACGGGCGTGAAGCTGCCCGTCTTGATGTGAAGAATCCTTTGGACGAACAGGGTGACGGCGGTTCCCAGCGCCAGCATGAAGAGAAGGGTCAGAAACAGAAAGATCGGCACCGACCAGCCGGCGCGCAGTCCCTGGCGACCAATGAAGATCCAGCGCAGGCCGCGATACTCCTCAGCATCCGCGATGGGGCCGACGGGCTCGGGCGCGGGGGCTGCTTCGAGTGCTGACTCGGCGGGCGGCGTTTCCGGCAGCGGGGTTTCAGTCTGCGGAAATCCTGAGTCCCCTTGGGGGTTCATGAGGCCTCCTTGCAATGGCAACGGTTTTGCGTGGGCAGAATTGTGCTGATGGAAAGATAACGCATGCGACCGCAGGCTTGGCAGTTCGGCCATCCTCAATGCCGAGCTTTCCGGTCCCTTCCAGCTATTCCTGCTTCTCCGGCCCGGCGCGATCGATCTGCTCGACCTGCTTGGCGTAGCGTCCGCGCAGCGCGTTCCAGCGAATGATGGCGATCTCTTCGAGCATCTTGAGGCCGTCCTTGAGGTAACTGATGCGCGAGCGCTCGTCGTGGGCCCAGCTCACCGGCACCTCCACGACGCGGTAACCGCGCTGCAGGGCGATGAACAGAATCTCCGGATCGAAGCCCCAGCGCTCGATGGTCTGGAGCTGGAAGACGGTTTGGGCGGCGGCGCGGGTGAAGGCTTTGATGCCGCACTGAGTATCGGCAAAGCGCAACCCCATCACGACGCGGGTAACGGCATTGAAGCAGCGGCCGAAGAACTGGCGGTAGAAGGGCTGGCGGTGGGTCTGGCGGCCGCTCTCCAGCCAGCGGGAACCGATGGCGATGTCCGCGCCCTGCGCGATCGCGGCAAACAGGCGTTCGGCCTCCTCGATGGGTGCCGACAGGTCGGAGTCGGTGAACAGAACCACCTCGCCTTGTGCTTGCAGCATCCCGGAGCGCACGCTGTAGCCTTTGCCGCGATTGCCGGGGTTCTCGACAAGCCTGACCTCCGGCGCGTTGCGGATAAAGGCCCGGACCAGCTCGGCGGTCGAGTCGCTGGAGCCGTCGTTGACCACAATGACCTCGGCCCGCCAAGCGCGCTCGCGGATGCAGGAGACGACCGACTGGAGCGTCGCGGGGATGCGGGCGCTCTCGTTGAAGGCCGGAATGACAATGCTGTAAGTTGGATACTGCGTCACGCGAAAGGCCACCGTCTGCCGGGGTTTCGGCTGCTGCCGGACCCTATTTCAAGGGAAGGACTCTGGAAATGATAGCGCCGCTGGGCGGGGTTGTAGCATTGAATCTCAGGCTGGGGGCATTTTCAGCCGGCCCGGCGATGGGCAAAGACTCAGTTTTTTGCAAGAAAGGCTTCTTTTTCACACTCTTAGGGGCAAAATCCGTTTATGCTGGGAGCGGAGGCTTGAAGGAAAATGACTAAGGCAGACCTGGTGGAGAAGGTGACCGGCCTGGGCGACCTGACTCGCCGCGACGGCGAGGTTATTGTTGAGACCATCTTCGAGTCGGTGATCGGGGCGCTGCAGGGTGGAGACAAGATTGAGATTCGCGGGTTCGGGTCCTTCCGCATCCGGCAGCGTAATCCTCGCATCGGACGCAATCCCAAGACGGGCGAACGCGTCGAAGTTCCGGCCAAACGGGTACCCTACTTCAAGCCTTCCAAGGAACTTCGCGACCTGGTGAACCCGAGCGAGGCGGCAAAGGCCTCCTGAATGCGCGCCATCTCCCGGCGCAATCCCCACCCGCCGGTTCTGCGTCAGCTTTCTGAAGCAGGCAATCGTGCTCCTTGGATCCCGCCGCTTCTCAGAGAGGCCAGCCTCACGCTGAAGCGGCGGACGATCCTCGCGTCGCGCTCGTCCCTCTTGCCGACTCCCGCTGATTGAGCCAATCCAGAAAGCACGCTCCGGCCAGAAGCGGAATCAACCAGATCACACGGCAGCCATAGCGATCGTCCACCATCGACAGGACGCCGGCGGCCAACGCGTTGGCTACGATCACGGCGGCGATGATAAGGCTGAGGCCCACGAGCCGGCGGGAGTGGCGGCGCCAGAGCAGGGGAATCAGCACGGCAATCCCCGCCAGTGACGCAACGATGGTCCACCACTGAATATCCGTGAGCAGATCGAGAGGCAGAGCACTGTGCGCCTGCCGGCTGGCAAGGTAACTCGACCGCGCCCTGGGCAGCACGTCATTGAATTGGTCCAGCACCCACGGGCTGGCATCGAAGCCATACAACCCGAAGCTCTGAAGCTGGTCGCGGAAGTTGGCGGCCGACTTCATGAGCTGCTCGCGGGGATAGACGCGCACCGTGGCCCGGACCAGCGGCATCTCCTCTCGATCGATCTGCTCTCTCTCCTCGTCGGAGCTGCTGCCGTAGGGTCCGTCCGCTCCCCAGAGAAAATCGTCCGGATCGTCGGAGAGTTGTGTGAGATGGTTGCAGACCGCCCAATGCAACTGCGGGCAATGCTTCTCCAGATACCAGCGTCCGGGGCCGTCGGCGATGATCCGGGCCATCAGATAGGGCGGCCGCTTGCCGTTCAGCGAAGGCTTCCCATAGAGATAGCCGTGCAGCGCCATCTGGGCCGCTGCCGCCACGGCCAGGATCGCCGCCACTTCGCCAACGGCCCGAAAGCGGCCGGGAAACGGCCCTCGCTCGAATGCGGCAAACAACAACAGCAGCGCGCACAGGCCGGCAGCCAGCAGAAAGTGCGTTGCATGGGCGGTCGCGCCCCAACAGGCGATGAGATAAAGGGCCAGCCGCTCGGCGCGGGAGAGAGTCTCGCGCGCAAAGGCAAAAAGATAGATGGAGAGATACAAAACCGGGCCCAGAATGTCCGGCATGATGAAATCGGCATACCAACTGGCGCTGGTCAGCAGGCTGAGCAGCAGAACCAGGATCAGGTAATGAGCAGCGGTGTGCCGCGGCGAAATGGAGCGCACGACAAGCCAGACGA
>JBEKCX010000128.1:0-7210 GCA_050014655.1 Occallatibacter sp.
GTTCATGATTCTCAATGTCCAGGAGGTCGTCCGATGGCCGTCGAACTCAACAGAGAAGATACCGTTGTTCAGAATGCGGTCAGTGCCGAGCAAGCCGAGGGACTGCTCGAATGGATGCTGGAGAAACCCTCCGTCAAGGTCGATCCCGTGACCTTGAGGCTGGCTGGCACCACCAACCCGGCGGTCGAGAGTTCCGCCCAAGCGCGCGGCTGCGATTGGCCCCAGGACGCCGAACTGCGCGCATGGCTTATGCGGGCGCTGAAACCAACGCCGTAAGGAACGTCCGCGGCAGGGAGGATTCCTGGCCGGTAGCCCCCGGTCCCGATAACGATGTCAACCCCCGCCGAGGGTGCCCCCGGTCCCTCGTCCGCCGCGGCGGAGGGACCGGGGAGGTAAGCGTCGAGAACCCCGCCGCTCCCAGCCTCTGAGCCTCTCGCCGCCTCCGCGCCTTCGCCGTTACTCCTCCGCGCTCTGGGCGCCTTCTGGCGCGCCGGCGCCAAACGACTGCAGAGCCAGATAGCTCAAGCCAAATCGTTGGATGTTGTCGTGTTGCTTCTCATACAGGTCGAAGTGGCCCTCCTCTTCGCCCACCAGCCGCTCGAAGATCTGCTTTGTCGCCGCATCGGCCTTGGCCCCGCATTCGATCGCGGCCTGGTTGTAGAACTGCGCGCTCCCCTCTTCCATCGCCATCGCCTTCACCAGAATGGCTTCCGGATCGACGATCTTCTCCACCGGCCCGGCCGGGACGAGCTCAACGTCACCCTTCAGAAACAGCACTCGCTCGGCAAGCAGCTCGGCGTGGCCCATCTCCTGGATGGCTATCCTCTTGAAGAGCTGCGACAGAGGCTTGAGCCCCTGGTCGTCAAGATGGAAGTGGAAGTACATGTACTGGTGCACCGCCTGTAACTCATCGGCGACCGCCTTGTTCAAAAGATGAATGCTATCGGCTTTCTTCACTTGTCACTCTCCGTTCTCTCATTTCGAGGTTTGAATCGGTAACTTCGGCATAACTCCCAACTGCGAACGAATCTCACACGGCTGGGCTACGCGGAGCATCTTCACTGCCGCCGCAAGAGCCGCCCTCACAGCACGCCGCCCGCCTCCGCTAGCGATTCCCTATACAGCGCTCTTCCCCGTGCCAGCGCGCGCTCGTCCAGCTCCACCCATTTCTGATGCTTGACGAGTCTTCGCAGCGCGGCGGCGACGCTGGCCTCCGGCAGCACGGATGTAATCTCCAGCAGCGCTCCCAGCACCATCATGTTGCCCGCGCGCGCATCGCCCAGCTCGTCGGCCAGGCGCGTGAAGGGACGCGCCAGCACATGCACATCCTGCCGCCCGCAACCCTCCGGCAGCGTCTCGCCGTTGTAGAGAATCCACCCGCCCTTGCGCACGCTCGCGTGGAACTTCTTGAGCGACGGCTCATTCATCGCCACCAGCACGGTCGGCTCGGTCACCAGCGGCGTGTCGATCACCCGGCCGGCAATCCGCACGTGGCAGTTCGATGTGCCCGAGCGCATCTCCGGCCCATACGAGGGCAGCCACGAGACCTCCAGCCCGGCATCCAGTCCCGCCTCGGCCAGCACTTCGCCCAGCAACAGCACTCCCTGGCCGCCAAAGCCCGCGACGCGCACTCTGATATCGAGGCCCGCCAGCGTCTGCCCAATCCCCGCCGCATGGCCCTCCGACAAACTCTCCGGGTCAACGCCCAGAATCCGCGGAATCTCATCGAGCGCCGGCGCCGCATCCGGCAGCCGCCGGGGTTCTGCATCCTTGGTGCGATCTTTGAAGACCCCCAGCGGAAACGTCTTCTCCATCACATCGCGCACCCAGCGCTGCGCCTCCACCGGCTGCATCTTCCAGATCGTCGGGCAGGGCGAGAGCACCTCGACCAGCGAGAAGCCCAATCCGCGCACCTGGCTCTCCACAGCCCGCCGCAATCCGCGCGCCGCCTGCGCGATTTGCTTGTTGTCACCCAGCCCCACTCGCTCGATGTAGACCGGCGCATCCAGCGTGGCCAGCAACTCGCAGATGCGCAGCGGATAGCCTTCGGTCGCCGCCTGCCGTCCATTCGGGGTGGTCGTGGTCTTCTGCCCCAGCAGCGTCGTGGGCGCCGACTGTCCGCCGGTCATGCTGTAAACGGCGTTGTTGATGAAGATGGCCGTGAAATTCTCGCCGCGATTGGCCGCATGAAGGATCTCCGCCGAGCCGATCGCCGCCAGATCCCCGTCGCCCTGGTAGCTGATTACGATGCTCTCCGGCCGGCTCCGCTTGGCCCCTGTGGCCGCCGCCGGCGCGCGTCCGTGCGCAGCCGAGATATTGCCCACGTCGAAGTAGTCGTAAGTGAATACCCCGCAGCCCACCGGGCCAACCAGGATGGTCCTGTCCTGAATGCCCAGCTCATCGATAGCCCGCGCCAGCAGCTTGTGCGCGACGCCGTGCCCGCACCCTGGGCAAAAGTGGGTTTGATGCTGCAAGTCATCCTTCCGCTCATAGCGCTCGTAGAACGACTTCGCCTTGGCGTGCGCCACCGTGTATTCCGAGATCGCCTCGCTAGACATTTGCCAGCCGCTCCTCCTCCGGCTCCAAAACCGGCACGTAGCGGCGAGCCTGCTCGCGCACAAACCCCAGCACCTCTTCATGCGAGGGTACTATGCCGCCCAGGCGGCTGAAGAACTCGACCGGCCGCGTCCCGTTCAGAGCCAGCCGCACATCTTCCAGCATCTGCCCGTTGCTCATCTCCACCACCACAAATACGCGCGCCGCGGCCGCCAGCCGCTCGAAATGCCTGGTTGGAAATGGGAACAGCGTGATGGGCCGCAGCACACCCACATTGAGTCCGCCGGCGCGCGCCTCGGCCGCTACGGCCTTCAGAATCCGCCCCACGATCCCGTAACCCACCAGCACAATCTCGGCTCCATCCGCGCGCCACTCCTCGGCGCGCGCCTCGCGCTCGCGGGCCAGCCTGTACTTGGCCTCCAGATGAAGCAGATGCGCCTCCATCTCATCGCAATCCAGATGCAGCGAAGTAATCAGATTGCCGCGCGTCTCACGGGTGCCCAAGACGGCCCACTCCGGCGGCGGCGGGACGATTGCGTCTTGAGAAAACTCCACCGGCTCCATCATCTGCCCGATGAACCCATCCGCCAGCAACACCACCGGGTTGCGATAGCGGTCAGCCAGCTCGAAGGCCAGCGCCGTCAGATCCGCCATCTCCTGCACGGAATCGGGCGCCAGGACGATGGTCCGGTAGTTGCCGTGGCCGCCGCCCTTCACCGCCTGGTGATAATCGCCCTGCTCGGCGGCAATGTTGCCCAGCCCCGGCCCGCCGCGCGTAATATCCGCGATCACGCAGGGCAGCTCCGCGCCCGCCATGTAGCTGATGCCTTCCTGCATCAGGCTGATCCCCGGCCCGCTCGACGCCGTCATCGCCCGCACGCCCGTCGAAGCCGCGCCGTAGATCATGTTCATCGCCGCCACTTCGCTCTCCGCCTGCAGGTAGATGCCGCCGGCCTGAGGCATGTACTTGGCCGCAGTCTCGGCAATCTCGCTGGCCGGCGTGATGGGGTAGCCATAGAAGGCGCGGCATCCGGCCAGGATTGCGCTCTTCACGATGGCTTCGTTGCCCTTCATCAGTTGCTTGCGCATGGGCACGCTCCCTCCATGGCAACTCCCGGTCCGCGGTCCTCACCGGCCTTGGGACTCGCCCTGCGCAGCACCGTGATAGCCCCCGGCTCGGGGCAGGCCATAAAGCAGATTCCGCAGCCCGTGCAGCCCGCGCCCAGGTACATCGCCGTCCGGTAGCCGTAGCGATTCAGCCGCTCGCTCAAGCGGATCACCTTCGGCGGGCACGCCTCCACGCACAGCCCGCAACCCTTGCACTCCTCCGCATCCACCCGCAGCAAGCCCCGGTCCCGCTTCTCCGCGTCCCCCATCCCTTCGCCTCCGCCGCGCACAGCGATCGAACCCCTCAACCTTGCTCTCGCCTGTCCTAAAACCGGCTTCTTCGACCCTCCAAGAGCATCGCTAACCCGCATTTCTCACAGGCCGCCAGATTTGTAGCGCCGGCCTCCTGGCCGGCTGTTCTGAGGGCCTCCGGCCCTCGGAGACTGCGCTGGACCTCGAATTCCTCGTCGTCGCACCGCGTGCGAGAAATGCAGGCTAAAGCCGGGCTTAAGGTAGCCGTCATAAGAGGGGCGGCGCAGTGATACCCGTCACCCCCGGCCTTCCCGTCCGCTGGAACTTGCCCGCAATCGACAAATGAGGCCCATCCAAATGAGGCGTCCTAAAGAGCAGTACAATTTGGGTGGCTGATGCCGAAGCGGGAGATTGAACCGGCGCATGTGCATGTATCGAGGAGGCAATCATGAATTATCCGGTTTGGGATGTGGCCTTTGGTGCTGGATTGCTCATGGCGCTGGTGGCGGGCCTGCACGTTTTCGTCTCTCATTTCGCGGTCGGCGGAGGACTGTTTCTGGTTTTGACGGAGATTAAGGCTCGCCGCAATCGCGATGCGGAACTGCTCGGCTGGCTGAAATCCCACACCCGGTTCTTTGTGCTGCTCACGGTCGTGTTTGGCGCGGTAACCGGCGTGGGAATCTGGTTCACGATCGGCCTGATCAGCCCGACAGCAACCAGCAACCTGATCCATATCTTTGTGTGGGGCTGGGCCATCGAGTGGGTCTTCTTCTTCCTGGAGATTACCGCCGCGCTGCTCTACCTCTATGGCTGGGACAAGCTGGAGGCCAAGCTGCACCAATGGTACGGGTGGGTCTATTTCATCGCCGCCTTTGCCAGCCTGGTGGTAATCAACGGGATCATTACCTTCATGCTGACCCCCGGCCACTGGATCGAAAACCACCAGTTCTGGAGCGGGTTCTTCAATCCGACTTACCTGCCCTCTCTGCTCTTTCGCTTCTGCGTTTCCCTCGCATTGGCCGGAATCTACGCGCTCATCACCGCCAGCGTGCAAAAGGATGCCGCGTTGAAGGTGCGCATCGTGAGATGGGGCGCGCTGTGGACCGTTCCGTCCCTGTTGCTGCTCCCGGTCTTCGCCTGGTGGTATATCCGCAAGATTCCCGCCGAACTTTGGGCCAGCGCTCGCGGTGCGATGCCCACGGGAACGCATTTTGCAATGCTTGCCTGCATTCTGCTGGCGGTAACGCTGCTGCTGTCGCTGGTGGCTCTGGTCAGACCTGGCCGCCTGCACCTGACCTTCAGCCTGCTGGTTGCCGTAGTTGCCTTCGGGGCCCTGGATTCGTTCGAGTTTGTGCGCGAATCCGTGCGCAAGCCCTATGTGATCGTGAATTATCTGTATGCCAACTCGCTCTATTCCGCTTCGATACCGGGCGACGGCGGCTACACCGTGGACAAGATCGGCGATGCGGGAGTTCTCAAGTCCGCCAGGTGGGTCGAGAACCGGGAACTGACCAGCGGCAACCAGGTTGCGGCGGGCCGCGAGATATTCCGCGTGGAGTGCGAGAGCTGCCATACCGAGAACGGTTACCGTGGCCTCCACCAGTTCATCGTTTTGCGCCAGTGGGACCAGGACAAGATTCGCGCCATGCTGGGCAGCCTCTATCTGATGCATAACGGCGCCATGCCCCCGTTCGCCGGCGCCGACGCCGAGCGCGATGCCCTGGCGGCCTATCTCGCCACTCTCCAATCGGGAATTACAGCCGCCCCTGGCCCCGCCGACGGCAGAACGGTCTTCGAGCACGACTGCGTCATGTGCCATCAGCTGCGCCCCGACGACCATCTCTTCACCAACCTGCCCAGGGATCAGCAAACGGCCATCGATGCCTTGAAGGATCTCCCCGGGATGTTCCCGGTGATGCCCGATCTTAAGTTATCCGAGGGTGAGCGGCGGGCGCTTGTCCAGTGGATCAATACGCAGCGGCCCGCGCAAGAGGCCGGCGCACCCGCCAAAGGAGGCAACTGATGATCGACCCCGGCATGGTTCCGACGATTGACCCCAATCCGCTGCCCGCGCCCTATTGGGTCTTGAAGACGCTGCTGGTCGCGACCTTCTTTCTCCACATCCTGGCCATGAACTTTATGCTGGGCGGGGCCGTTCTGGCGCTGCTGGCGCGCTGGCGGAAGGGCAACCTATTGGGGAACCGCATCTTCTTCGATGTCGCCACGAAGGTGCCGTCGCTACTGGCCGCAACCATCACCCTGGGCATTGCTCCGCTGCTCTTCGTGCAGGTTCTCTACGGGCAGTACTTCTACACCTCGTCCATCCTGATCGCCTGGCCGTGGTTCCTGGTGATCGTGTTTCTTATCGCCGCCTATTACGGTTTCTACTTCGTTGCTTATCGCGGCGAGCGGCGGCCCCGCGCGGCCGGGCGCGTCATGCTGTTCAGCACCGCGCTGGTGCTGATCATCGGCTTCATCTACACCAACAACATTACCCTCAGCCACGTCCCGTCTCGCTGGGCGCAGAAGTACTTCTCCAGCGCCGCAGGCTGGAACCTCAACCTCTCTGAACCCACGCTGTTACCGCGCTATCTGCATTTCATGACCGCGGCCGTGGCCGTGGGCGGCCTGCTGCTGGTTTTCATCGCCTGGACCAGGTGGCAGCAGGATGCCGAATACGCGCGATCCATCTTTCAGTTCGGCGGCAAGGCCTTCCTGTACGCCACCATGGCCCAGTTTCTGGTTGGCATGTGGTTCCTCGTCAGCCTGCCGCGCGATCTGCGCATGTTGTTCATGGGCGACAATACCCTAGCCACGGCCCTTCTCGGCTTTGGCATGGCGGGCGCGCTCGTCTCCATCTTCCTCATGTCCGAGGCCTTGAAGAAGGATAATGTCCGCCTTGCAGCCTTCGCCATCTCCGCCATCACCGGCCTGGTCATCCTCAGCATGTCCATCATGCGAGACATTTTGCGCGACGCCTATCTCAAGCCGTACTTCCATCCCCAGGAGTTTGCTGTCAAGACGCAGTGGTCCCCGTTTCTATTGTTCCTTGGGCTTTTTGTCGCCGGAATCGTCCTGTGGATTGTGATGCTGAAGCGGTATGGGTTTTTCAGCAGGGCAAAGGCTACGGATCGGTAACTTGATTGCTATTTCTGAAGCGTGCGGATGTAGGCCACGGCTGCCTTGATCTGATCGTCCGAGAGCTTTCCAGCAAAACTGGGCATCTTGTTCTTCCCGCTCTTGACGATGGCGATCAGCTCAGCGTACGGGGCCTTCACAATCGCCGGATCCTTGA
>JBEKCX010000129.1:0-7210 GCA_050014655.1 Occallatibacter sp.
ATGCGGCCCATGCGCCGGAGCGTGCGCCCGCACTCGCACTGGCCCGGCATAATCATGGTGATATCGCGCGTGCGGTAGCGGATCATGGGCATGGCCTGCTTGCTCAAGGTGGTCAGAACCAGCTCGCCCTCCGTTCCGTCCGGCAGGGGCGCGCCGGTTGCGGGATCGACGATCTCCGGATAGAAGCGATCTTCGAAGATGTGCAGGCCTTGGTGGCGGCGGCACTCGCAGGCGACGCCGGGTCCGATGATCTCCGATAGCCCGTAGATATCGAAGGCCTCCACGCGACTTGCGCTTTCAATGTGCCAGCGCATAAATTCGGTCCACGGCTCGGCGCCGAAGACTCCCGCGCGCAGCGGCAGTTCTTTCATATCCACGCCGAGTTCGCCGGCGCGTTCGATCAAGTGCAGAAAGTAAGTGGGCGTGCAGCAGATTGCGGTAACTCCAAAATCCTTCATCAGCATAATCTGCCGATCGGCGTTGCCGCCGGAGGTGGGCACGACCGTCGCCCCCAGCGCCTCGGCACCGTAGTGCGCGCCCAGGCCCCCGGTGAAGAGGCCGTAACCATAGGCATTCTGAACGATGTCTCCCTGATGCAACCCGCAGCCGGCGAAGCAGCGGACCATCACCGAGGTCCACACGTCCAAATCTTCCTTGGTGTATGCCACCACGATGGGTTTGCCTGTGGTTCCGCTGGAGACGTGGAGGCGGACAACGTCCTTCATGGGGCTGGCAAAGAGGCCAAACGGGTAAGTGTCGCGCAGATCGCTTTTCTCAGTGAACGGCAGCTTGGCTATATCTTCGGGAGAATGGATAGCTTCGGGCGCAAGCCCGCGCTCGTCCATGCGGGCGCGGAAGAGCTCGACCTGCCGCCAGGCGCGCGCAACCACGGCCCGCAAGCGCTCAAGTTGCAACTCGCGAAGCTGCTCGATTGGGGTGTAATCCGGCGCGCTGGCAGGATGACAGTCGGTAACTCCAGTTTCGAGGATTGAATTCATCTTCATAGCCCCGTCCCCCGCCCGATGGTAAACGCCAGAAGATTCGCCTCATGCAGCTTCTCGGGCAGGTTGCGCTTGAGTGCGGCGGTCCAGCTCTCGATGGAAAACGGCAAATGACGGCTCAGCGCGCCCAACAGCGCCACATTGACGCTCTTCTTGTTCGGCAGTCTGGTTTCGTCGATTTGCGAAGGCTCGATAAGAGCCCCTCCCTGCCTGAGCACCGCCGCATTCACCGGCACTTGGTCCGGCGCAATCACAACCAGGAAATCCGCCTCGCCCTCCGGCACCATGGGACTGAACACGCGCTCGCCGAATCGCACATCGCTGGAGACAGAGCCGCCGCGCTGACTCATACCATGCAATTCGCTCTTCTTCACGTCCAGGCCGGCGCCGAAGGCCACGTCGGCCAGAATGTCGGAGGCCTTCAGCACGCCCTGTCCGCCCAGTCCCGCGATCACCACGTTAGTCGGTCTGCTGCTCATTGCACCTCTCGTACTCACGAATCGAGCGGCTCGCCAGCAGACAATCGCGGCGGGCAATCACCACGGAAAGCTCGGGTGAATCCAGGCAGCTCTGAATCAGTTCCTGAAACTTCGCGGGGGCCAGCGTGGGGTCCATCACGTGAACGCTGCGGATGCCTAGCGCGCGCGCAATATCCTCGAAAATCACCCTGCCCGTCTTAACATGTGCCAGCGTGCGCCCCGTCCCCGGATGCTCCTGCATGCCCGTCATGGCCGTGGTTCCGTTATCCAGGATCAGCACCACGTGGCCGCTCTCCGGCGGGTTGTAAACCATCTCGACCAGGCCCGTGATCCCGCTGTGCACAAAGGTGCTGTCGCCGATGACGCTTACCACTCGTCTTGCTTCTTCGGGCGGCAGCGAATGGCGCAACCCGAGGCCCACGCCGATGGCCGCGCCCATGCACACCAGCGAATCCATCGCCTCGAACGGCGGCAGCACTCCCAGCGAATAGCAGCCAATGTCGCCGGGGACGATACAGTTCAAGTTCTTCAGGGCCGTGTAGACGCTGCGATGCGGACAGCCGGGACAGAGAGCCGGCGGCTTGCCGGGAATGCGCGTCGGCTCCGGCGAATTGTCGTCCTCCAGGATGCGGCGCACGCGAGCGGTGTTCAGTTCGCCGAACCGGAAGCTCTCCGGCTTGCCTTCGACCACGATGCCCGCCGTGCGCGCGCCCTCCACGAGATACGGGTCACCTTCTTCGATGACCACACAGCGCTCGACGCCTGCGGCAAACGCTCTCATGCGCTCCTCGGGCAGCGGATAGGTCATTCCCAGCTTCAGCACGCTCGCCTCGGGCGCAACTTCGCGCACATATTTGAACGCCACGCCCGAGGCGATGATTCCAAGCGCGGTCGAGCCCGCGATCAGTTCGTTCGGCCCCGACTCGTCGTTCCACGCGGCGATCTCAACGAGCTTCTTGCGCAGCCGCCGATGCGCCGGCCGCGCGTAGGCCGGAATCATCACGCGGGAGCCGAAATCGTGCTCGAAGTGCGGCGGGCGCGGCGGCGGAATCGCAAGTGTTCCGCGCCGGACGACAGTCTTGGAATGGCAAACGCGCGTGGTCATGCGCAACAGAACGGGCACTTGCAATCGCTCGGAGATCTCGATGGCGCGCACCGTGAACTCGTAAGCCTCCTGCGAGTCGGATGGCTCCAGCATGGGCACGCCGGCGGCCAGGGCATAGCGCCGGTTGTCCTGCTCGTTCTGGCTCGAAGCCATCCCCGGATCGTCGGCTGAAACCACGATCAGCGCCCCGTCCAGCCGGGTATACGCGACGGTGAACAAGGGGTCGGCGGCCACATTCAGCCCGACGTGCTTCATGGTTACCAGCGCGCGCGCGCCGGCAAAGGCGACGCCGATCCCAACCTCCAGCGCCACTTTTTCGTTGGGCGACCACTGCGCTCTTCCACCCAGTGCTGCGAAGGTCTCCAATATCTCCGTCGAGGGAGTTCCCGGATATCCCGTGCCGAGCCTCACACCGGCGTCGAAGGCGGCCATGGCGACCGCCTCGTCACCGCTCAGCAGCGACAACGCATAATCTTGCTGTAGACAATCCAAGCTGGAACCCTGTGGTCTCTGAGTCTTGACTCCAGTGTACACGATTGCGGAATCCCGACGGCGAGGGGTGAAGCCCACGATTGGCGAGCTTGGTCAAGCAGGTCTATGTCTGTCTAAGTCATTCATTCTAAATGGTAGGCGAGGCGGGGATCGAACCCACAACCCCCGGCTTAGAAGGCCGGTGCTCTATCCAATTGAGCTACTCGCCCCTGTAGGTATCATTCTAACGTCGATTGACCGCAGAGTACACGAGCAAATGCCGCCAGCGCGCGCCGTGGAGCAGCCTCTGGCAACTTCCAGGCGAGGTCCTTGCCCCGGAGCAGATCGACGGAACCCCGGCCAATGCACCTCGATTGCCGGCGCTCCGGCGCCCAACTCGACCTCCCAGTCAGCTTCCATTCGGTCGCACGGCCACATCGAGCAGGAAACGAATCACCGTAGTCTCCGCCCAGTGAATCTCATTGCCCCGGTCCCTGGACAGATAAGCGCAGTGGCCTCCGTGGCGAGTCTCCACAAGGGTGATATGCGGGTTGGCGCGCAGTTTGGCCCGAGTCTCGGGAGTAAGGCGAATAAAGGGATCGTCCTGAGAGCACAGAATCAACGTGGGCGCGGCGATCCGGTCCACCACGCGGGCGCTGGCAGCGCGGTGGTAGTAGTCGTCGGCATCGCGGAAGCGCCAGTAGCGGGCCACGATTTTGCCGTCGAATTCGCGGATGGAGCGCACCGGCCCGATCTCTCGAGGGGTCGCATAGATGCCGGGAAACAGCTTCGCCTTGCGGGCGTAGCGAGCCATCAACCCGCGCAGGAAGTTCCACTCATAGGCGCGGTTAAGCGGCTCGTGCAGGGCGTCTGCGCCGGCGGCCAGATCGATGGCCGGGCAGACAGCGGCCACAGCAACCAGCGGCGGCCGGCTGCCCCACTCCCCGGCCAGCTTGAGCACCAGGTTGCCGCCCATCGAGTAGCCCGCCAGGGCAACCCTTTCCAGACCCCGCCGCTCGGCAAAGTGGCGCACCACCGCACCCAGGTCGCCGGAAAGCCCGGAATGGTAAAGCGTGGGCGTCAGCGCTTCCGACCCCCCGCAGTTGCGCATGTTCATGCGAATGACGTTGCATCCGGCGGCCCACGCCCGCGCCGCGATGCCCTGAATGTATCGGGAGTCCGAAGAGCCCTCAAGCCCGTGGACCAGCACCAGGGTCAGCCGCCGTGCCCGGCCCGGATCTTCATCACCGCGTTCATCCTGCCAGTGACAATGGCACAGCACGCGGCTGCCGTCGGCGGGGTCCACCTCGATGGTCTCCGCGACACTGGCCAGCCGGAAGGCCGGACGGGGAAGGAAGTTTCCCACAATTGTCTGCAGGTGGCCGCTCGTCAGGCCGCGCCTCGGCTCAAACGGGGTCAGCCACTCCCGCAGTCCGGCCGATCCGCCGGCAAACTCTTGATTCTTGTGGATTTCAGGGGTCACGGAGACTCGGAATCTCTGCAATTCGAGGCGGGTTAACTCTGATGTGGGGAGTGCAAATTGGGGCGGCGGGTGGGGATCGAACCCACGACATCCTGAGCCACAGTCAGGCGTTCTGCCACTGAACTACTGCCGCCATCTATCCACTTGATTGTAGCATCGAATCGGATCAGCGGACCCGGCCAGCCGGACGATTGCGCCCATACCCCGCCGCGAACGAAATCCGGCCAACACTTCGCCACCAGAGCCGGCTTCGACGAGCGGATGCGGGGGGGGACGCGGACCGCTCTTTGAGCGCGGATCGCTAGAACCGCGGCGCCTGGCTCTTCCGCAACCCTGGCGCTGGCGGTGTGGATGGTGGTCTGGCCTAGCTATGCACTGGGTCACGCAAGCTGGACGCATCGCTGGGAACGATTCGCGATACAATCAAGCTGGAACGTCGGGGCGTAGCGCAGCCTGGTAGCGCATCTGCTTTGGGAGCAGAGGGTCGGGGGTTCAAATCCCTCCGCCCCGACCATTGTAAGTTATTTATAATACAAGCGATATTGCCGATTTCACCCACGCATCTGCTTTTTATCGCTACAGCACTGTAGTCGAAATTGTAGCAGTCGTCGCCCCCGAGGGAAATTCCGTGAACTCCCATGAAATCTCTGGTAGTCCGCCCTCTGGTTTCCCCACCTCGCGTCTCCACGTGCCGAGGGCCATACACACGCCGACCTCGGGCGTGCGCTGGACTCTTGTGAATGCCATGACTCCGCAGATTCCCGCGGCAGCCGGCAGAAGCGCAGCCCTTTACTTGCAGGTCGTTCCATTGACGGCGAACGATGTGGGCACCGCGTTGGTGGTGTTATTCCAGGTTCCGTTGAATCCCAAGCCGGTGTAACTGCTCCCGGCGGGGATGCTGCCGTTGTAACTCATGTTGGTTACCGTCACGTTTGCGCCGCTCTGTGTCTCAGCGCCGTCCCAGATATCCGTGATCTTCTGCCCGTTGGCGAAGGTCCAGGTCAGCGTCCAGTTGCTTATGGACTTTACGCCGGTGTTATCGATGGTGATGGCCGCTTCAAAGCCGCCCTTCCATTGAGTTTCTATCGTGTACGCGATGTGGCAGGCAAATCCGTTCACCGTGAGGGCGATAGTCGTGGTTGCGGTCAGGGAACCGGAGGTTCCTTTGATAATCACGTTGTAAGTTCCGGTAACAGCCGTATTGCTGGCAGCAAAAGTGAGCACACTGGTTCCGGTTGCCGGATTCGGGGCAAACGATGCGGTTACACCGGTGGGCAGGCCGCTCGCGGCCAGAGTAACCTCGCCGGAGAATCCGTTCTCGCCCGTCACCGCAATCGTGGATTTGCCGGAAGCTCCTTGAGTTACGGTCAGTGAAGCGGGCGAAGCGCCAAGGGTGAAGCTGGGCGCGGGATTGACTGTCAGAGTCACGCTGTCCGCAGCAGTTGTGTAATCGGCGGAGTCCTTCGGCGCGAATGTTACCTTCAACGTCTGCGCACCGACTGCCAACACAGTCCCCGCCGCCGGAGAATAAGTGAAGGCTCCGGCCACCGGCGAGCTAGCATCGAGCTGAGTTGCACCTAGCGCCGTGCCGTAAGTGATCGCTTTCGGTGTTGCCCAGGTGATTGCCGGCGTTGCCTTGTTCACTGTCAGCGTCACGCTTGCCGTCGCTGTCATGTAGTCCGTGGTATCGGTCGGCGTGAAGGTGGCCGTCAGCGTTTGCTGGCCGGCGCTAAGCACCGTTCCGGCCAAAGGCGAATAGGCGAACGTGCCGGCCACCGACGCAGTGGCATTCAACTGCGTCCCGCTCAGTAGCGTGCCGTAGGTGATTGCCGCTGGTGCTGCCCAGGTGATCACTGGCGTTCCCTGGGTTGCCGTGCCACTCAATAAAATGCCTTGCGTCGCGTAGCCGGGGGTGGCGGCGTTCAGGTTGTTGTCGGTCAGCACCAGCAAGCCGCTGAGAGCGCCTGCCGCTGTCGGCGTAAAGCTGATAGGCAACAGGCATGACGCGCCTGCAGCCAGCGTTCCCGCCGTTGAGGAACCGCTGCTGAGAAGCGGGCAAGCCGAGGTTCCGCTGCTATTCAAAATGAAGTTCGCTGCAATGCTCGGATTGTTGCCAGCCGAAGGAACCGAAAAGCTCAACGCGGCATTGCCGAAGTTCTCGACCGTCACCGTCTGCGGGCTGTCGGTGCTGGTTGAGCCTACAGCCGCGCTGGCGAAGCTCAGGCTCGGCGCATCCGCTAGGTCTTCCTTCAATACCCGCATATTTGAGCCATCGGAGATGTAGACATTGCCCCCACCATCCACGGCTACCGCAAGAGGCAGATCCAGAGAGCTTGTTGATATAACGCTTTGGATATAACTGCTACCCGACGGCGTCTCCTTGATCACTTGGTTGCCTTGGAGATCGACAATATAGACGTTTCCGCTCCCATCTACGGTGAGTCCGTACGGCATAACCATGCCGCTGACTGGCAAAATACTCTGAACAAAGACACCTGAAGATAGCGTCTCTTTGAGTACCTGGTCATTTCCGCTATCCACAACATAGACGTTGCCATTTCCGTCCACTGCGACGCCGGAGAGTCCAAAGGCGTTACTCGAAGCGCCAGGGGTCGGTATTATGCTCTGCGTGTAACTTCCCGCCGACAATGTCTCTTTGTATAGACTGCCG
>JBEKCX010000130.1:0-7204 GCA_050014655.1 Occallatibacter sp.
GGCGCTCGATTCCCTTGGCGATCTCTACCATACGGCTGGTTTCGGCGAGATTGAACGCACAGGGCGCAAAAAGAAGAACTCGTTTTGCCATTGTCCCGCTCCCGCCAGCATTGTACCGGTTGAGCACCGGGCAATCGGGCAACTTTCTCCTTGGCATGCAACTGATTTGTTGCATATCATTCGGCAATGGCCGGGGACTTCGACAAGACGCTCAAAGTGCTCGCGGCCCCCGAACCGCGCCTGTTGCTGGATCGCCTGCACGCGGAGAATGGGCAGTCGCTGGGCCAGCTTTGCGAAGGCATGGAGATGACGCGCCAGGCTGTGACCAGGCATCTCAAGCTGCTGGAAGAGGCGACGCTTGTGGTCCCCATCTGGCGGGGCCGCGAGAAGCTGCACTACCTCAATCCGATGCCGATCCACGAGATTGCCGAGCGTTGGATTGGCAAGTACGAGCGGGGGCGTTTGCGCGTCCTCGCGGAACTCAAAACCAAACTGGAGGGAGAAACCAATGGCTGAATCCCAGTTCATGTATGTGACTTATATCCGCACCACGCCGGAAAAGCTGTGGCGCGCGCTGACCGAACCCGAGTTCACCCGCCAATTCTGGATGGGGACAACGCAGGAGTCCGAGTGGACGCCGGGCGCATCGTGGCGGATTATGAAGCCGGACGGGCGCACGGCCGACAGCGGCGAAGTCCTTGAGATTGAGCCGCGCAAGCGCCTGGTCCTCAAGTGGCGGAATGAGCTTTTTCCCGAGATGACCGCCGAGGGCTACTCGCGCATGACCTACGAGATCGAAGAGAAGGGAGAAACCGTCAAGCTCACCGTCACGCACATCATGGAGAAGAGCGGCTCGAAGTTCATCAAGGCCGTGTCGACCGGATGGCCGATGATCCTGGCGAGCCTGAAGAGTCTGCTCGAAACAGGGGAGTCGCTCGCATCAACCCGCCACTGGCCGGAGGGGATGTAGCAGGTTTCGTGCTGTCCGCTGATGCAGATCACGCCGTCCGCGCGGCGAAGTTGCAGGCTTTCTCCGCGGCGGCTGCTCAACCCATTTCCGCCCGGCTTGCGATAATCTCAGCAAGAGAGACCGAGGCCCGAGCCATCATGCCTAACCCCGCCCCGTTGCACATGATCGACCTGATCTGCAAGAAGCGCGACGGGGGCGAGCTTGACCCGCGAGAGATCCGGTTCCTCGTTTCCGGAGCGGTGGACGGGTCGATCCCGCTAGAGCAGCTTTCTGCCTGGCTGATGGCGTCCTGGCTGCGCGGCCTTTCGCGGGAAGAAACCCAGTCCCTCACCATTGCCATGCGCGACTCGGGCGAGAAGTTTTCGCCAGCCCGCCTGGGCAAAGTGGCCGTCGACAAGCACTCGACCGGCGGCGTGGGCGACAAGACCAGCTTCCTGGTCGCTCCCATCGCCGCCGCCTGCGGCCTGGCCGTGCCCATGATAAGCGGTCGCGCGCTGGGCCACACCGGCGGAACCTTGGACAAGCTCGAATCCATCCCCGGCTACCGCACCGCCCTCACACTGTCCGAATTCGAGACAGTTCTTAAGCGTTGCGGCGCATCGATCGTCAGCCAGACCCCAACCCTGGTCCCCGCCGACCGCGTCCTTTATGCCTTGAGAGACCGCACCGGCACGGTCGAATCTCCCGGCCTGATTTGCGCCTCGATTTTGAGCAAGAAGCTCGCCGTCGGCCTCGACGCCCTGGTGCTGGACGTGAAGACCGGCTCCGGCGCGTTCCTGCGCAAGCGGGAGGACGCCGAATACCTGGCCGCCCTGATGGTTGCCACCGCCGAGGCCGCCGGAACCCGCACCGTGGCCCTGCTTACCGATATGGGCCAGCCGCTGAGCCGCGCCGCCGGCAACTGGATTGAGCTGGCCGAGGCCGTCGAGCTGCTGCGCGGCTCAAGGCCGGCGGAGAGCGAAGACCTGCGCGAGCTGTCGCTCATCCTCGCCGGTTGGATGATTCACCTGGGAGGGAAAGCCGCCACGCCTGAAGGCGGTCATGCGCTCGCCGCGGCTGCGCTTGAGGACGGCTCCGCCCTGCGCGCATTTTTCGCGATGGTCGAAGCTCAAGGCGGCGATACTGCGGTTTTCGACGATCCTGCAGGATTTCACAAGCCGGGCGCGACCGGGGTGCTGCATGCATGGGAGAGTGGCTACATCGCGGAGATGGATACCACCAAGCTCGGCTGGGCCGTGCAACGGCTGGGCGCGGGCCGAGAGAGGGCGGGCGAGCCCGTCGATCCACACGCAGGCATTCTCTTCCACGCTCGCCGCGGCGCGCGCGTCGAGGAGGGCCAGCCGCTGGCCACGCTCTACGCCACCAGCCCCACTCTTCTGGCCGAACCCATGGCGCTGCTCCGCGAGGCAATCGCTCTCGCCAAGACTCCGCCCCGCGCTGTGCCCCTCGTCAGCCGCATCTTTACGTGGAGGTCGGTGGAAGAACATCTGCGATTGCCGCTTGGCCCGATTGCCACTTAATCAGCGATTCCAATCTCACGGTCTAATAGCGCACGATGACCCACATCAAGAGAGCGCGCCGATCAAAGAGGGTTCAGGCCGGAAATGCGAGCTCTGCAATGAGCGGCGGCGCTTGATCGAAGTCGCTGTACCGAATCCACCTGGGCTGGACAACGAAATAGGTTATGCCGGGCCAGCTCATGCGGGCTGATCCATCCGGCCAAACCGTGAAGTACTCCCTTTGGTAGCGTTCAAGCTCGGCCCCCTTCGGCTCAATGGCAATTCCCTCGAATTGCACCGTCTGCTCCCCACCCCATCCCACCACGAACGAACAAGAAGGCCGCTCGACTAGATTGGGGTACTTCCGGGATGAACGAACCGTATCGAAGATGATCTCCAATCTGGGAGTCGTTGCGATGCCCACCAGCGCCGACTGGGGAGTTCCGTCCCTTGAAATGGTGGAAACGACGCCGTAGCGATATCGCGCCATAAACGCATAGATAGCCGCTTTATCCATGATGACCTCGACTACTCAACTCAGAATATAGCGCAGGCCTGCAATGAATATCTATGTCAAATGCGGAACCTCAATTGCAGGATGCTGTAAGGTAATCGAAAGCCCGTTTTGAGCAGATTTACGCTGAAGGAGAGCTCGTCTTGGAAAGATTCACCGGAGTGCTGGGTATTCTGGCCGTGCTGCTGGCGGCCTGGCTGGGCTCGACAGATCGCAGGCGCATCCGCTGGCGCACCGTCGCCTGGGGACTTGGCCTGCAGTTGACCTTCGCCTTCCTGGTGCTGCGCTTCGACTACGGACAGCGCGCCATGAGCTGGGCCGGCAGCGTGGTCAACTCCATGCTTGCCAACACCTTCGACGGAACCAGGGTGGTCTTTGGTCCGCTGGGCCTTCCCTCCGGCTCTTTGGGCTCCATCTTCGCCTTCCAGGTTCTGCCCACCATCATCTTCATCTCCGCCTTCTTTGCCCTGCTTTATCACATCGGCCTGATGCAGATCGTCATTCGCGCCCTGGCCTGGATCATGCTCAAGACCATGCGCATCAGCGGCGCGGAGAGCATGAACGTGGCGGCGTCGATCTTTATGGGCCAGACCGAGGCGCCGCTGACCATCCGGCCGTTTCTCGCCAAGGCCACCCGCAGCGAGCTGATGACGATTATGACCAGCGGCATGGCCCACGTCTCGGGCGGCATCATGGCCATGTACATTGCGCAGGGCGTGGCGGCCCAGCATCTGCTCTCGGCCGTCATCATGACCTCGCCCGGCACCATCCTGATGGCCAAGATGCTTGTTCCGGAAACCGAGGTTCCCGCTACCGAGGGTCGGGTCGTCATCCCCAAGGACGAACTGCACAAGGACGAAAACCTCATCGGCGCCATTGCCCGCGGCACCATCGACGGGGGCAAGCTGGCCTTCAACGTGGCCATCATGCTTATCAGCTTCCTGGCGCTGGTGGCGCTGCTCGACAGCCTGCTCGGCTGGACGCACGGGCTCAGCTATATGCACTGGGTTCCCGGCTCGCTGGGCCAGATTCTGGGCTTCCTTTTCGCTCCCGTCGCCTGGCTGATCGGCGTTCCCTGGCATGATTGCGGCGCCATCGGTAACCTGCTGGGCACGCGCATGGCGCTGAACGAAGTGGTCGCCTACATCGGCCTGGGCGCGCAGAAGGCCACGCTGGCGCCGCGCTCCTTCATCATCGCGACCTTTGCTCTTTGCGGCTTCGCCAACTTGAGTTCCATCGGCATTCAGATCGGCGGCATCGGCGCGCTGGTCCCCGAGCGGCGCAACGACCTGGCCAGACTGGGCGTGCGGGCCATGCTGGCCGGGACGATGGCGAACTTGATCTCGGCGTCAATCGCGGGGATGTTTTTGGGGTAGGCGCGGACAGGCGCGACTGGGCGCGGGTGACGGCCCCGCTTATTTGGCTGGACGGAGCTTGATCTGATAGTCCCGGTAGTCGATGGTCACGGTTGTCCGGCCGAGGAGGAAACTGTCCGATGTGGCCCGGGCATGTGTGGCCATTGAATAGCCATCGATGTTCACATACTGACGCATCACACGGGCGGGTTCGGTAAAGACAGAGACGCTCTGGGATGCGGTTCCCTCGATGCGGGCGATGGAGCCGTCCTTGGCGTCCACCCACAAGGTTCCTTCAATCATGTTGGGAGCCTTGTGCTTTGGGACGATGGCCAGGGCAATGCAATCCCTCTCATCCAGCCGCTCGACCGCGCCGGACTTCAGCTTCATCTCGTAATTCGCTGAAGTGAACCAGGAGCGCTCCCGGTTGCCAGGCAGGTTGATCGTCTTCTCATTGACGAGGAGCGGGGCCAGCACGTATTTGTGAATCAGCCCGGAGCCGGACTGGGAGAGGATGGTGTAACTCTTGCCGGTCTCCGCCTTGTATTCGGTTCTCACCGTCATTTCAGCCGCGGGATGGGTCTCGTCCTTGCTCCGGTAGACAGCGTAATGCTCGGTGACAGTGTAGGCCGCAACGTGATCGACCCTGGCTTTCACCGCGGCGTCAACCAGTTGAATGACCGATGCGGCGTCCATCTGCTGGCCCGTGGCGGAGACGGTTCCGAGACACGCAACGCAGCAAGCAGCCGCAACCGCTCGCGCCGCAATCCATCTCCTGGAGTTCACCATGCTGAGACCCTCCCATTGCGCTCTCTTCCAGAGTAAGGCCTTTCAGTACTTGGACGGTCGCGCTTGGAAAAGCGGGCATTGGTCGGTTTCCGAATAGGCGAGAATTCCACGGGATCAGAATCTCACTCACTGGCAAGTTTGATTTGATTCAGATGGGACAATGTTAGAGTGGACCGCCCCATGCGTGAATACCAACGAGTTGATCCTCCAGTTCCCGTTGAGTTCTGTGGCTTGCACGTCCAGATTTCCCTTTCCTTTCGGTCCTATGACGGGGATGCTGAGGTTAGCTGAGCCTTCGATGGAGGATTCCTGCAAGCCACCTGTCATCATCCAGCCCGGTTTAATCGGTGAACCCAATACACTCGTGACACAAGGTGACTCTTGTGCCGTGTTCATAGTCAGCTTGTAGGCATCAGAGTTGCGCATATCCGCGTCGATTGCAAAGAACAGCGGAATCACAAAGAGAACAACAAAAGACGCTGCGACGAGCGTGCCGATGCCCAGCTTCCCGAGCTTGGAGAGGCCCGGAGGTTCAATCCACTCACCAGTGGGACTGTACCGATTCCAAACTCCGAATGCGTACCGAACGCGGGGCCGCATGAGGTACCAACTAAGCCAGCCGAATTGAACGGCTGCGATACCGATCACGCCGATGCCGAAGATTATTGGCCTCACAAAAACGAGTGAGACGACAAGTCCGGCAATGATTCCGACGATTGAAATGCCTAATACGCTCTTGCGGGCCCAGTTCCTTAGTTTCCAGAGTCCAAATCCGATGACAGCGTACACCACGTACAAGAGGAACCAAACCGAATCAAGCAGGTAAGAAATCGTGTTTAGCCATGCCTCCGAATGGATCGTCGATCCAAGTGCAAGTCGCCAAAGGGAAGACAGGCCCCCGGCCAGACCGATAATGGGTAAAAAGAGGGTACCGCAGCACCCGATCCACAAGAAAACGAGAGCGATCAGCGTCACGCCGATCGGCCTATTTCGTTTGGGGTTCATATTGCCTGCAATGATATACGCCTCTCGCATGAATCGGGAACCAGGCTGAAAGTCGCTTTCGGGGGCGCCGGTTGTGTTACCGGCTAACCGGAAACCGACCCACCGCGGAAAATCGTCCCTTCGCAGCAGGATGTTGAGGCCCGCAGGGCGGATCGGCGATCATGCGCTATGCTTGTCTGCGGCGCGAGGCGTGCCTGTGATTGAAGAAACCCATCCAAAACGAGAACCGCACGAAGTGCCGCCGCTGAGGCGGGGCGTGGTCGTCCGCGGGGTGGTGCAGGGGGTGGGGTTCCGTCCGTTTGTCTACCGGCTTGCGCTGGAAGAAGGGCTGGCAGGGTTCATCGGCAACGATACCGATGGGGTGACCATCGAGATCGAAGGGCCGGCGGAGCGTGTGGAGGCGTTTCTGCACCGGCTGCGCGCCGAGGCGCCTCCACTGGCGCGAATCGATTCCGTTGCGGCTCGGGAGTTGGCCGCGACCGGCGAGGCGGGGTTCCGGATTGCTGCCAGCGAGGTTTTGGGGCGCGTGAGCACGGGGATTCCGGCCGATGCGGCTACTTGCCCGGATTGTCTGCGGGAGTTGCTGGACCCGGCGGACCGGCGATACAGGTATCCGTTCCTGAACTGCACGAACTGCGGGCCGCGGTTCACGATTACGCGGCGGAGTCCCTACGACCGGCCGCAGACCTCGATGGCGCGCTTCAAGATGTGCGCGGCCTGCCAGGCGGAGTACGACGATCCCCTGAACCGGCGCTTCCATGCCCAGCCGAATGCCTGTTGGGAGTGCGGGCCTCGGGTTTGGCTGGCGGGCGGGGATGGGGCCGAGATCGCTTTGGACGATGCCGCGGCAGCAACCATCGACCGCCTCTTGGCCGGCGAGATCGTGGCCATCAAGGGCATTGGCGGCTTTCATCTCAGCGTCGATGCGACCAATGAGGCCGCGGTGATGCGGCTCAGGGAGCGCAAGCGCCGCTACGGGAAGCCGCTGGCGGTGATGGTGCGCGACCTGGAGGCGGCGCGGGAGGTCTGCGCGCTGACGGCGGCGGACGAGGCGCTGCTCACCACCTCGGCG
>JBEKCX010000131.1:0-7179 GCA_050014655.1 Occallatibacter sp.
TGACCGTGGTGCAGGCGCTCTCGCTGGCCTGGGGCACAAGCCCGAACGCCGCCAACAACAGGGCGTTGCTGATCCGCGAGCAGAAGGGCGGCCGCACCATGACCACCCTCAACCTGAAGCGCATGATCCACGGCCAGGATCCCGACCAGCCGGTCCGCGACCGCGACATTCTCTTCGTTCCCGACTCGACAGCCAAGGACATCTGGAACAAGTCCATCGAGGCGGCCATTCAATCGGCCATCGGTGTGACGATCTACGCCGGGCTGGTTTATTCGCAGAGGTTCTAGTCGATGAGGAGGATTGCCTGGGCTTTGTTGCTGGTGTTCGCCTTTGCGATTCCGTGGGAGTACTCACTGAATCTGGGCGAACCGCTGGGCAACGCGGCCCGCATCGCCGGCGTGTTGGCGCTTCTGGCGGCTGTTCCCGCCGTTCTGCAGGTTAGGCGGCTGCGCGCTCCAGGGCCGATGCAATGGGTGGTGCTGGCTTTTTACCTCTGGTTCTGCTGCTCCTATTTCTGGACCATCGAGCCGCTGGCGACCCTGGATAAACTGCGCGGGTACTTTCAGGAGATGATGATCGTCTGGCTGGTGTGGGAGTTTGCCGAGAGGCCCCGCGATCTGCGTTCGCTGCTGCGCGCCTACGTGGCCGGATCGTGGGTGCTGGTGGCGCTTACCCTGGCCAGCTTCAGCTCGCCGGAGGCCGTCGCCCTCGGCCAGATTCGCTTTGTGGCCGAAGGGCAGGACCCCAACGATGTGGCGCGCTATCTCGACTTGGGTTTTCCGCTGGCCGCCTTGCTGCTGAACCGCGAGCCGCGCTGGCCGGGCCGCCTGCTGGCGCTGGGTTATCTGCCGCTGGGCCTGGTGGCCGTGTTTCTCACCGCCTCGCGCGGCGGGTTCATTGCGGCGTTGGTGGCGCTCCTGGGCTGCGCCATTCTGCTGGGGCGCGACCACCCCAAAGGAGTGCTGGCGGGAGCCTTTGGCTTGCCGGCCATCGCCGGAGCTCTCTGGTTCTGGGTTCCCCAGGGAACCTTCGAGCGGCTGGCCACCATTCCCAGTCAGCTCCAAGGGGGCAATCTGAACGATCGAACGAATATATGGATCCCCGGCTGGCACGCCTTTACCCAGGCGCCGCTGATCGGCACCGGAGCGGGTACGTTTGTAAGCGCCGCGGGGCTGGCGCCCATCAACACGGCCCACAATACGCCTCTTTCCATCCTTGTCAACGGAGGCCTGTGCGCCCTTTGCCTGGCGGCGGTGATTTTGGCGCTGGCTGTGTTGGCGATCCGGCGCACGCGAGGGCCCTTGCAACTGGCGCTGGCCACGGTGCTGCTGGTTTGGCTGGTCACCACGCTGGATGCGACGGTGGAAGAGAATCGGACCACGTGGCTGCTGCTGGCCGTGATTGCACTGGCCGGGCGGCTGGCCGTGGAAGAGCCGGATCGGCTGGCCGGCTGCTTCGCGGCCAGCGCGAAGGAGGCGGAGACGGGGATCGCCTCCGAGCCGGTGCTGTAGACTGGCGGATTGGCCGGCCATCATGTTTCCCATCCCCCAAATCGCGCGGCTCTTCCGGGGCGGCAGCATAAATCGCCGCATCTTTCGCGCTGCGGCGTCGGTGACTGCCGCGGGCATGCTGGTCAAGATTATCGCCACCCTCAAGGAGATTGCGGTTGCCGGAGCCTATGGCCGCTCGGACGCGATGGATGCCTTTCTGGCGGCGGCGCTGATCCCCGGCCTGCTGATCAACCTGATCTCCGAGTCGATGAACCAGGCGCTGGTGCCCACGCTGATCCGGGTGCGAGAGCGGGAGGGCCACGACCGCGCCCAGGAGTTGCTGTCGAGCTCGATGCTGTGGATGTGCGTGCTGCTGGCGGCGGTCTCGGCGGCCATGGCTCTGGGGGCGCGCGGCTTCTTCCCGCTGATAGCGTCGAACTTTCCGGCCGCCAAGCTGGACCTCTCGGTGCGCATCTTCTACGCGCTGCTGCCGGTGGTGCTGATTACCGGCATCGCCACCAATTGCACCGCGGTGCTGAATACCTTCGACCGCTTTGCCTGGCCCGCGCTGGCGGTGGCCATCAACCCGGTGATTGTCATTGCCGGCGCCTTGCTGCTGAGCGGCCGCCTGGGCATATGGGCCATGGTTTACGCCACCCTGGCCGGCGCGCTGCTCCATGCGGCGGTGGTGGCGGGCATGATGGACCTGCACGGCTACCACTTCCGGCTGCGCTGGCACGGCATGAACGAGGCTACGCGCGAGGTGGCGCAGCAGTACGGGCCGGTGCTGCTGAGCGGCGTGGTGGCTTCAGGCGGACTGCTCGTTGACCAGTCGATGGCCGCCATGCTGCCCGCCGGGAGCGTCTCCGCGCTGGTCTACGCCAACCGCTTTGTGAGCGTGGTTCTCACCCTGCTGGCAGGCGCGGTCTCGACGGCCGTCACGCCCTACTTCTCGCGCATGATCGCTCAGCGCGACTGGGGCGGCTGCCGGCACACGCTGCGCACCTGGGTTCGCCTCACCGCTTTGGTTTCAGCGCCCATCGCTCTGGCGCTGATCGCCGGAGCGCATCCGCTGATTCGCTTCACGCTCCAGCACGGCGCGTTTTCGTCGGGCGATACGGCAGTAGTGGCGCCGGTGCTGATGATGTATGCGATTCAGATTCCTTTCTTCGTCTGCAGCCGGGTCTTCTACCGCTTTCTGGTCGCCATGCGCCGCACCGATCTGATCTTCTACTGCGGCACACTCAATCTGGTTCTGGACATTGTGCTCAACCTGATCCTGATGCGCTGGTTCGGCGTGGCCGGAATCGCGCTTGCCACCTCGCTTTGGACGGTGAGCACGTTCCTGTTCCTCTGGTACTGGACGCGGCGGCTTCTACCGCCGGCAACCACCGGGGCTGCTCAAGCGAGGGGTTGAACCTGCCGGCGCGACGCGGAGTTCGCCGGCGCTGCCGGGGAGACTCAACTGCGATGGGTTCTCGTCGGGCTTGGGACGCTGCAAGACGTTCCGTGAACCCGGCGAGTTGCCCCCTTATCAATGTGTATTCATTGGACTTGCCTTCTGAGCCCTTCCTTGTGCTGGCTGTTCCTCAATGTGGTATGTTGTCACCAACGGATCGGAGGCGAACCAAATGAAGACAGATCAACCTGGAACAGAAGTGCCTCTCGCGGCAGGCATCGCCGAGGAGGAGACCGTTCCCGTCGCGAAGCCGCCCAAACCCGTGAGCGCCAAAAAGATCGATGAGTTGGCCGACGCGGCTCTGGCGGCCACAAAGGCCCGCGCCGCCGAACTCAACATCACCGGAGTTGGGGTGGTGGCTTATGCCCAGGGCGACAGCATTCAGGAGTGGACCTCGAAGATGGCGGTGGTGGGCCGGATGACAATGCCGCCCGCGGCCACCAACAAGGGCACCAATTTTCTGGCGATCGCCTACGCCAAGGCGGCCCAAATGGCCGACACGCTGGAGAACAGTGGCACCGCCGCCCGCGCGCCCATGATCGGCGAATTCACCTGGCGGGGCGGCGTGATTGCCCGCGTAAAAACCGGCTATGTGATCGTGGCTTTCAGCGGCGCCTCGGCCGATGAGGACGTCGATGTCTCGCGCTTCGGGCTCGAAGTGCTCAAAGCCGCCCTGTAGGCGCACAGAATGCGGGCTCCCAGAGCCTGCCCTGAGCTGTATCGCCTCGGAGACCTGAGAGATCAAGGGCGCTTGCATTGAAGCCGCCCCGGCCTCGGCCGATCCCTGACGCCTGATCCTCGCCACGGCGAGCCTTCGGCCTGACCTCTGACCTCCGATCTCTGATCCCTGTGTTGGTGATTTGCATCACAGTATACTGTCTATTTGCGCAAGTAAGGTGAAGATCGGAATGTATCTCCTCTGGCTTCGAGTGGCGGCTGTTCTCTATGCGGCGGCGAGTGTCGCCGTCTTTCCGGCGGTGCTTTACGGGCTGGCGCGGTGGCGCAAGACCTGCGTCCACCTGGGCGGAATGGCGCTCTTCTTCCACTTCGTCTCCGCGGTGGAGATGCTGGTGCAGGCGCATAGCTGGGTGCCCGTGGGCGCGCGGGAGGTGGAGTCGCTGCTGGGCTTGGCCGTGGCCGGGTTGTTCTTTCTGGTCTGGTGGATCTACGACGCAGTTTCTTTGGGAATCTTTGCCTTGCCGGCTACTTTCTTTCTGGTTTTTGTGCCCGCGCTGGGGCCGGATCGCTACACATTTCCCTCCGCGGGAGTGCGCACCAGTTGGCTGGTTGCCCACATTGCCGCGCTGCTGCTGGCCTACGCCGCGCTCTGCTTCAGCCTGCTGGCCTCCGTGCTTTACCTGATTCAGGAACGGCGCATAAAGACCAAGCCCAGGCCGGGTGAGGATTCCTGGTGGGCGCCGTTCGAGTGGCTTCCGCCGCTGGATACGCTGGAGCGGATTGCCCACGCCACGCTCGAATTCGGCTTTCCCTGCATGACCGTGGGCCTGGTCATCGGCTCGGTGCTGGCCCAGGAGACGCCGCTGGGCGCGTCCTACTTTCTCGATCCCAAGATCATTGCGGCCTTTGTCAGTTGGGTTGTGTATGTTGTGCTGCTGCTGGTCCGCCGCAGCGCGAGCCTGCGCGGGCGCAAGGCGGCGTATCTCTCCGGCGCCGTCTTTGTGGTGGTGGCGGCGGTGTGGTTTGCCAACCTCTTCAGCCACGTCCACAGGTACGGTGCGCGATGACGCTGGCGCTCATTGGAGTGAACTACAAGACCGCGCCCATCGAGTTGCGCGAACGCATCGCCATCAGCCGCGAGGAGCTGCCGGAGACCACGCGCGCCCTGGCCGCCGTGCCTGGGGTTCTGGAGTGCATGATCGTCTCCACCTGCAACCGCGTGGAGCTGCTGGCCGCCGTCGATTCGCCGGACGCCGATCTGGCCGGCTTCCTGCACCGGCAGTTCGGCCTGGACCCGGCGCTGCTGAAGCCGCACATCTATGAGCAGTACGACCGGGATGCGGTGCGGCATCTCTTCCGCGTGGCCGCTAGCCTGGACTCGATGGTGGTGGGCGAGCCGCAGATTCTGGGCCAGGTGAAAGAGGCCTTCGCCGTGGCGCGAGCTTCGGGCACCATCGCAGGTCAACTGGAACACCTGCTGCAGAGCGCCTTTGCAGCGGCCAAGAAGGCTCGCTCAGAGACCGGGATCGGCTCGAACTCCGTCTCTGTCGCCTCGGTGGCCGTGGACCTGGCGCGCAAGATCTTCGGATCGCTCGCCGGGCGCGCGGTCTTCCTGGTGGGCGCGGGCAAGATGAGCGAACTGGCCGCGCGGCACCTGGTCCAGCAAGGCGCGGGAGCCATCCTGGTCACCAATCGCACCCTGGCTCGCGCGCGAAGCATGGCCGAGCCGTTTCAGGGCCGGGTAATTCCATTCGAGAAGCTGTATGAGGCGGCCAGCGAAGCCGACATTGTGATCAGCTCGACCGGCGCGCCCCACCCCATCTTCCGCCGCGAGCACGGGCAGGCTTTTCTGCATCGCCGCCGCAACCGGCCCATGTTTTTCATCGACATTGCCGTGCCCCGCGACGTTGACCCGGCAATGGGCAAGCTGGAAGGCATCTTTGCTTACGACATCGACGACTTGCAGGCGGTGGCTTCGGCTCACCTGGCCGAACGCAGCCGCGAGGCCGGCGACGCCGAGACCCTGATCGCCGCCGAGGTGGAGCGCTTCCAACAGCGCCAGCGGACTGTGAATGCCGCTCCGGCGATTGTGGCCATGCAGCGCCAGGCCGAAGAGATTCGCCAATCCGAGCTGCGCCGGGTCCAGGCACGCCTCGGCTCGCTGAGCGCCGAGCAGATTGCCGCCGTGGAGGCGCTCACCCGCGGGCTGATGAACAAGTTGCTCCACCCGCCCATGCAGGCGCTGAAGCAGGCGGCGCGGGAGAACGATTCCACGCGCCTCGATGCGCTTTGCGAGGCCTGGTCGGTCTCCGCAGCCGAAAGCCCGCAAGCGGAGACTGAGGATTCAGCGGCCGCGGGCGGATCGAGAAGCTCGGAGACCGGGAAGGCTGAAGCGGCGAACGACGCCGAAGCCGGCGTGGAGACTAACCAGTGAAGCTGCGCATTGGAACCCGCGGCTCGCAGTTGGCCCTGTGGCAGGCCAACCACATCGCCGGGCTGCTTCGCTGCCGGGGCCACTCGGTCGAGATCGAGATCGTCAAGACCACCGGCGACCGGCTGCAAGAGGTCGCGTTCGCGCAGGTCGGCTCCAAGGGGATGTTCACCAAGGAGATCGAGGAGGCGCTGGCCGGGGGGCGGGTGGATCTGGCCGTGCATTCGCTCAAGGACCTGCCGACGGAACTGCCCGAGCCGTTTGTCTTGGCGGCTACGCCTGCGCGGGTCGACCCGAGGGACGCGTTTGTCTCAGTGAAGTATGGGAGCCTGGCGGAGCTGCCTCAGGGGGCGCGGGTGGGAACCAGCAGCCAGCGGCGGCGCGCGCAGTTGCGGGCGCTGCGACCGGAGATCGAGGCCGTGGAGTTCCGCGGGAATGTGGATACGCGCCTGCGCAAGCTGGCCGAGGGGCAGGTAGAGGCGATTCTGCTGGCTGCCGCCGGGCTGGACCGGCTGGAGAAGACCGAATGGCTGCGCGAACGGCTGGAGCCGGGTGACTTTTGCCCCGCCGCCGGGCAGGGGGCGCTGGGGATCGAGACCCGGAAGGACGATGCGGCGACGATTGCGGCAGTGGCGTTCCTGGACGATGCGGAGACGCGCTTTGCGGTGACCGTCGAGCGGGCGGCTTTGGCCGCGCTGGGCGGCGGCTGCCAAGTGCCCATCGGCATCCACTGCCGGGCCAGCGCGGAATCGCAGGCCGGCGACGAGGGCGGGTGGTTCGTGGAGATCTTCGCGGTGGTCGCCGGCGAGAAGACGGGCGCGGCGGTGCGCATCGCTCATCGCGCAGTTCAGGCCGATGCGGACCCGGCGGCCCTGGGACGGCTGGCGGCGCAAATGCTCATCGAGGCGGGAGCCGGGCCGCTGCTTGAGGCGGGCGGGGGGCTGCCGTGAGCGCGCTCCCGTTGGCAGGCCGCCGCGTGCTGGTGACCCGCGCTCTTCGTCAAGCCGGCAAGTTCAGCGACGGCTTGCATGCTCTGGGCGCAACTGTGGTTGAGGTCCCGGTACTGGAGATCATTCCGCCGGAGTCATACGAGCCTCTGGATGCGGCTTTGCACCAACTTG
>JBEKCX010000132.1:0-7175 GCA_050014655.1 Occallatibacter sp.
CTTTCAGCTTGCGAATGCCGCGGAAGGCTTTGATCCACACCTCCTGCAGAACGTCGAGCGCGCTGTCCGGATTGCCGGTCAGACTGGTTGCGAATAGAGCAACGGCCGCTCCATCACCGCGATCAAGTCCTCGAATGCCCCCGCTTCGCCGCTCTGGCAGCGGAGCGCGAGCCACTCGTACCGGATTCGATTCCCGCCATTCATGTGCATTTGTTACTTATGTCGAAGGAAAAGCGCTTACGGTTCAATTTACTCGACTGAATTTACATCCGGCGAAGACATCGCCATGCGGACCGCCCGGCGCCGCCCGTTTGTGAGCGGCTTGCGCGGGCAGGTATCATTGCTCTCGATGGTTGCGCAGCCGGCAATTGAACTCGCCACCGTGGGATGGGCCGACTCGGTGATCCTGATGGTGCTGGCGCTGGTGGTCTTCGGGCCGCGGCGGCTGCCCCAGATCGCCCGCCAGATGGGCAAGCTGATGTACGAGTTCCGCAAAGCCTCGAACGACTTCAAGTTCCAGATGGAAGAGGAGTTGCGCGCCGCCGAAGATGCCGACCGGCGCAAGGCGGAAGAGGCGCGGCTGCGGGCATTGGCCCTGCCTGCTCCGGCTCAACCGCCCGCAGACTCCCAGGTCTCAGAAGCGAGACCTGGGGCACCCGCGACCGACGCAGCCGGCCCAACTGCAAACGGCGGGACCGCTCTGGCAATCAGAGCCACGGCTGAAACCCCCTCCTGGGAAGAGTCCGCTTACCCTCCTTCGATAGCGCCCGCCGACGAAGCCCCGGGCGAAGAGACCTATCCGCGCATTCAGCCGCCCTCGACCGGCGAGCAGGTGCCGGCAGCGAAGCCGTGGAATCTGGAGGAGGAGCTGGCGAAGGTCTCCGGTGTTGCGGCTGAACCCGAAGGCAATCGCGGAGCCGGCGTCGAGGGCAGCGCCGAAGCTGCCGAGGCCACAGATGTAGGCCAGCCGGAAGAGACCGCGCCCGCCACGGAGCCGGCCCGCCATGGTTGATGCCGCGGATGCGATCGGCAAGGCGCGGGCGGCGGTCACCGAGCGCGCGGAACTCCCCGGCATGAGCCTGATGGAGCATCTGGAGGAGCTGCGCCGCCGCATCATCCATTCGGCCGCCTATCTCGCGGTGGGTTTTTTTGCCGCCTGGTTCCTGCATGACCGGCTGGTCGGCTTCATCCAGGCGCCGCTGGTCAAGATCGGCAAAAGCCTGGTCTTCACGCATCCCATGGACCCTTTGAACCTGGACCTGCAGGTTTCGCTGCTCGGCGGAGCGATCCTGGCCTCGCCCTTCATCCTCTTCCAGGTGTGGCTGTTCATTGCGCCGGGGCTTTACCAGAAGGAACGGCGGTTTGTGGTGCCCTTCATGGCGGCCACGGTGAGCCTTTTCCTGGCCGGCGCCGCCTTCGGCTACTTCTGGGTGCTGCCTTCGGCGCTCAAGATCCTGATCGTGGATTTCGGCCACAACTTCACCTCCATGGTCACCATCGAGGAGTACAGCAGCTTCTTTCTCTCTATCATCCTCGGCCTGGGCATCAGCTTTGAGCTGCCGATCCTCATCTTCTTCCTGGCCCTTTTCGGCATCGTCAGCCCGCGCTTTCTGTGGAGAAATATCCGCTACGCGATCCTGGCGGTCTTCATCGTGGCAGCGGTCATCTGCCCCAGTCCCGACCCCTGGACCATGTGCATCTACGCCATGCCCATGCTGGCGCTTTACCTCATCGGCATCGGCGTGGCGTGGTGGGTCCATCCCTCGCGCCGTCGGGCAAAGAAGGCCAAGGAGGCCGCAAAGTGAACCTCTCTTTCTCCTCATTTTGCTGGGTGCCCCAGGTCTCGTCCTTGAGACCTGGGAGAGCGCTGGGTACCCCATCCTTGCCGTCTGCCGCGGCGGATTCTTGCGGCAAGGGTGGGAAACCACGACACCTAACCAGAATTCCGTTCATGCGGCAATTCGCCGCAGGATTGCTCCTGCTCGCCCCCCTCGCCGCCCTTGCCCAGCCGCACTTCGACGGCGCTCGCGCCCTGGAGTACGCCCGCCAGTTTGTCGCCATCGGCCCGCGCTGGCCCACCAGCCCTGGGCACGCCAAGGCTGAAGAATTTCTGCGCAGCCAGTTCAGGCATGACCAGCTTGAAGAGGATGCGTTCACGGCCGACACGCCCATCGGGGCCGTGCCCATGCGCAACTTCATCGTGCGCTTTCCCGGCAAGAAGGACGGCGTCATTGTGCTGGCCACGCACTACGAGACCAACTACTGGCTGCGGAATATCAACTTTGTGGGCGCCAACGACGGCGGCTCGACGACCGGTCTGCTGTTGGCCATCGCCGACCGGTTGCGCGCCCAGACCGCCGGCGGCAGGAAGCTGGAAGGCTATTCGGTCTGGTTGCTCTTCGACGACGGCGAAGAGTCGATTCAACCCACCTGGACAGACTCCGACTCCCTCTACGGCACCCGCCACCTGGCCGCCAAATGGGCAGGCGATGGAACGCTGGGCCGCATCAAGGCCTTCATTCTGGCCGACATGATCGGCGACAAGGACCTCGACATCCAGCGCGAAAGCCGCTCCGCCGATTGGCTGGTCGCGCTGATGACGAAGGCCGCGAACAAGTTCGGCTACGGTCACCACTTCTTTCAGACCGAAGGGCCTGTCGAAGACGATCACCTTCCCTTCGTCCAGCGCGGCGTGCCCTCGATCGACGTGATCGACCTGGACTACGGCCCCAACAACAGTTACCACCATACCGCCCAGGACACCATGGACAAGATTAGCGCCCGCAGCCTGACCATCGACGGCGATGTGTTCCTGGAGACGATCCGGCTGATTGATGCGCGGTGAAACAGGGATCAGAGATCAGGGGTCAGGGAACCTGAACCTGTGTCCTTCCTATACCAAGAGCACGGGAAGTCGCGAGTTGAGTTGTGATCACGCTATTCCATTGCTCAGACGCCATTGATCCGCAATTCCAAGAATGTCTTGGACGATGGATCATAGAGCGACTGCCACACACAGTTTCCACCGTCCGACACAAAGATGAGGTGGTCTCTCCAAAATGGTGACGGTGGTGGCTGATTGCCGTTGAAGCCGCAAGACGCATAGACAAAGATCCGCTTCTTCCCTGCTTGCAGAACGCCGACATACTGGCGGATGTAGTTTTCTGGGTGCTCGATCCGCAAGGAGGGAGAGGCGCTTCTCCGTGACAGGTCAGAAATCTGGTGGAGGTTGGCCTCCAGGCCGTCGATGTCTGCCTTGGTCGGTTCCCAGGCTCCGGTAATCCTGTTAGGTCCGGTTTTTGGGTACCGGGCGGCCACACCTTTGACCTCACTAGCCGGAAGAAGCGCAGATCGCTGCTCCTGCTGCGCCCTTCCGCTGTAAGTCAGCAAAACAAGAAGGCCTGCAACCACCCACTTGCGAGCGCGCATGGCGACTCCTCCGATCCCCGCCGATTGCAACTATTGTCGCGCAACAACTCGCCGCTGACCAGCCCTCGCCGGGCCGGCCTCTGATCTCTGATCTCTGATCCCTGTTCCCTGTTCCATTACAATCAAGTCAACATGATTCGTTTCTCCACCGCCGGCGAATCCCACGGAGAAGCTCTCGTCGCCCTGGTCTCCGGTCTGCCTGCCGGCGTGCCCGTCGATCTCGACTTCGTCAACCGCGAGTTGTGGCGGCGCCAGCAGGGCTACGGGCGCGGCGGGCGCATGAAGATTGAGTCCGACAGGGCTCACATCCTCTCCGGCGTGCGCCACGGCAAGACCATCGGCTCGCCCATCGCCATCGAGATCGCCAACCGCGACTGGAAGAACTGGGAAGAGAAGCTGCCCGTGGAAGCCGGCGACCCCGCCAGGCACCAGGCGGTCGCCTCGCCGCGCCCCGGCCACGCCGACCTGGCAGGCGCCCTCAAATACAACTTCCCCGAAGCCCGTTACGTGCTGGAGCGCGCCTCGGCCCGCGAATCCACCGCCCGCGTGGCCGCCGGAGCCTTTGCCAAGCTGATGCTGCGCACGCTGGGCATCGAGGTCTTGAGCCACGTCATCCGCGTGGGCCGCGTCGAGCTCGACCGCGCCGCCGCGTGGGAGGAGATCGCCGCCGTCGCCGCCAAGGATGAAGTCCTGCTCAGTTGCGTCGATCCCACCACCGAAGCCCGCATGAAGGAAGAGGTCGAGGAGGTTTCGCGCACCGGCGACAGCGTGGGCGGCGTCTTCGAGGTGGTGGTCCACGGCGTCCCCGCCGGCCTGGGCACCTACGCCAACTGGGACGAGCGTCTCGACGGCCTGCTCGCCTGGGCGGTGATGAGCCTGCAGGCCGTCAAAGCCGTCGAGATCGGCCGCGGCGTCACGGCTGCCGAGTCCTTCGGCTCCGTTGTTCACGATCCCATCCAGTACGCCGCCGAGGCAGGCGCGCGTCCCTCCCGCTTCACCCGCCCGCAAAACAACGCCGGCGGCATCGAGGGCGGCGTCTCCAACGGCGAAGACATCGTGGTCCGCGGCTACCTGAAGCCCATCTCGACGCTCAGGCGGCCGCTGGAATCGGTGCGCTTCGACACCCGCGAGGCAACCACCGCCAGCTACGAGCGCAGCGACATTTGCGTTGTGCCAGCCGCCGGCGTGGCTGCCGAGGCCATGGTCGCCCTCACCGTTGCGGATCTGGCCCAGCGAAAGTTCGGCGGCGACTCGGCGCTGGAAATGAAACGAAATTTCGACGGATACATCGAACAGATACGGAGCTACTGACGCACAGAGATGATTCTCAAGATTGTCAAATACCCCGAGCCGGTGCTCTCCCAGCCCGGCGAACCGGTCAGCGAATTCGACGACGAGTTGCGCAAGCTGGTGGCCGACATGTTCGAGACCACCTACGCCTCGAAGGGCATCGGCCTGGCCGCGCCGCAGGTGGGAGTGTCGAAGCGCCTGACCGTGATAGACCTCAGCCTGGGCCAGAACCCCAAAGAGAAGCTGGTTCTCGCCAATCCCGAGATCATCTTCAGCGAGGGCAAGGCCTACGAAGAGGAGGGCTGCCTCAGCTTTCCCGATATCCGCGAGAAGGTCGTCCGCGCCGCCAAGGTGCGGGTCCGCGCCCAGGACGAGAACGGCAAGTGGTTCGAAATGGACGGCGAAGACCTGCTCTCGCGCTGCTTGCAGCACGAGATCGACCACGTGGACGGCATGTTGTTCATCTTCCGCATGAGCGCCCTCAAGCGCGACCTGAACCTGCGCAAGATCCGCAAGTTGCAGCGTGAAGGCAAGTGGTAAGGCCGTGAAGCTCGTCTTCTTCGGCACGCCCAGCTTCGCCGTTCCCACCCTCCGAGCATTGCTTGCGGCGGGCCATGAGGTCGCGCTGGCCGTCTCGCAGCCCGACCGCCCATCGGGCCGCAGCCGGCAACTCACCGCTCCGCCGGTCAAGCTGGCCGCCTTGGCCGCCGGGCTGCCCGTCGCGCAGCCGGAGAAGATTCGCAACCACCCCGAGTTTCGCGCCCAGCTCGAAGCCATCGCCCCTAAGGCCATCGTCGTCGTCGCTTACGGCCACATTCTTCCTTCGTGGATGCTCGCGCTGCCGCGCCTCGGCTGCATCAATCTGCACGGCTCGCTGCTGCCCAGGTACCGCGGCGCAGCGCCTATCCAGTGGGCCGTGGCCAATGGCGACGCCTTCACCGGCAATACCACCATGCTGCTGGAAGAAGGCCTGGACACCGGTCCCATTCTCCTCCAACAGACGGTCGAAATCGCTCCGGACCAGACCGCCGTGGACCTGTTTGACGTGCTCGCCAAGGCGGGCGCGCCGATGGTAGTGGAAACCCTGGCCGGCTTAGCCAAGGGAAGCCTTCACCCCCAGCCGCAGAATCACAGTTTCGCTACCTTCGCGCCGCTGCTCGACCGCGAAGACGGTCGCATGGACTTTGCCTCGCGCACCGCCAATGAGCTGAAGGACCGCTGGCGCGGCTTTCAACCCTGGCCGGGGGCCTTCACCACGCTCGACGGCAAGAAGCTCATCGTTCACCGCCTGGAGGTCGCTACGGCGCCGTCCTCTGCCGAGCACGTTCCCGCGGAAGCAACTTCCGCCGAAGGAGGCCCGTCGGAACCCGGCCGGATTCGCATCGAGAACCATCGCCTTCTCGTCCGCTGCGCCGGAAATACCTGGCTCGAACTCCTCGAAGTGCAACTTGAAGGCAAGAAGCGGCTTGCGGCAGCCGAATTCCTGCGCGGAAATCCGCTCGCTCCCGGCGCGCGGCTCGGGGCTCCGGTCCGGTGACCGCTGCCCGGCAATCCGGTGCCACAAAGACCGCGCCGAAGAATCGGCCGGCCGGCATATCTTCGGCCCGCAAGGCGGCCTTCAAAGTCCTCATGGCCGTAGAGCGCGGCCAATCGCATTTCGACGATCTGCTTCGGGGCAGGGCCGTCAACGCGCTCTCCGCGCCGGATCGCAACCTGGCCACGGCGCTGGTGCTGGGCGTACTCCGCTGGCAGATTCGCCTCGACCACCAGTTGCAGACCCTGCTCAAGCGGCCCCAGGGCAGGCTCGACCCGGAGATTCGGATTGCCCTGCGGCTGGGGGCCTTCCAGATTCTGCACATGGATCGCATTCCCGCCCGCTCCGCCATCGACGAGAGCGTGGAACTGGCCAAGCAGGCCGGCCACCGCTTTGCCTCCGGCATGGTCAACGCGGTGCTGCGGAAACTGGCCGGGGCTTTGCAGACTGTTGGAACACTTGAAGGCTTGAAGGGTACGGGCTTCAGCCCGTACATCAATCATGCAGAATCAACGCGGGCTTTAGCCCCTGAGGAAGGCCTTCCAGAGGAATCTCCCGCCGAGATCGCGCTGGCCTACGCCCACCCAGCCTGGATGGTCGAGCGCTGGGCCAGCTTCTACGGCCTTGAGGCCGCCCGCGCACTCTGCCGCCACAGCCAGAGCCAGCCCGCGCTGACCCTGCGCGTCGAGAACCCCGCGGTCGAAGACGAGCTCGCCGCCGCTGGCATCCGTCTCCAGCGCGGCGAACTGCTCACCGCCGCTCGCTCCGTCAACTCCGCCGACCTGACCGCCAGCGCGGCCTCTCGCGAGGGCCGTGCGCGCCTTCAGGATGAAGGCTCGCAGTTGATCGCCGAACTGGCCACCGCTTCAGTCGCGAATTCAAACCAAAGAGTGAAAAGAATCATCGATTCCTGCGCGGCTCC
>JBEKCX010000133.1:0-7122 GCA_050014655.1 Occallatibacter sp.
GCGCCATCGGCGGTCGTCCCATCGATCTGCACATCAAGGGACTGGAGAAGATGGGCGTCCGCATCACCCAGGAGCATGGCTATCTGGATGCTCGTGCGGAGCGATTGCGCGGCGCTCATCTGCTCTTTGACAAAATCACCGTCACTGGGACCGAAGACCTGTTGATGGCCGCGGTGCTGGCCGAAGGCGAAACCCTGATGGAGAACTGCGCGCGCGAGCCTGAGGTCATCGATCTGGCCGCGTTGCTCATCGCCATGGGCGCAAGGATCGAAGGCGCGGGCACATCCACAATTCGTGTGCAAGGCGTCAGCCGTCTGCATGGTGCGCGCTACCGCATCAACCCCGACCGCATTGAGGCCGGCACATTTCTGGTGGCTGGCGCCATCACCGGCGGTGACCTTACGGTGGCCGATTGCAATCCCGCGCACCTGAGCGCCGTGATCAACAAACTTCAGGAAGCTGGCGCTCACGTGAATATTCTCGACCCTGCGACGGTACGCGTGCGCTCGGTCGGCAAGCTGCGTGCGGCCGACATCTCCACCGAAGAGTATCCCGGCTTTCCCACCGACATGCAGGCGCAGTACATGGCGCTGGCCACGCAGTCCGACGGAGTGAGCGCGGTCAAAGAGAACATCTTCGAGAACCGCTTCATGCACGTGCAGGAGCTGGTGCGCATGGGCGCCAATATCAAGGTGGACGGTAGCTGCGCCACGGTGCGCGGACCGGCTCGCCTTTCAGCCGCGGCCGTTATGTGCTCCGACCTGCGTGCTTCCGCGTCGCTGGTGCTGGCCGCGCTGGTGGCCGACGGAGAGTCCATCGTGGACCGCGTCTATCACATGGACCGCGGCTACGAGCGCATCGAGGAAAAGCTGCGCGGCGTGGGCGCCCAGATTCGGCGCATGGGGAATGTCTTCAATCGCAAGGATGACGAGACAGCCGCAGACTGAGCGCTCTTGCGCCGCTAGCGCCAGCTTACGGCAACGTGCCAGTGCAATCCACGCGCGGCCGTCTTGTGCAGCACGCGCTCATACTCACGCAGTTCGGCCAGAACCGACGGCGTCTCAGAGCCCAGGGCAGCGGGCGCATCGGAAAGAAAACCGATCAGGGTTCGGATGGTGCGCAGACCGTCCGGGGCGTCGAACCATTGCGGCTGGGGCAGGTGGCGCGCCCAATCGGGGTTAGCGGCGCCCTGTTCCAGCAGCAACGCCATCGAGTTCTCATCCGCTGAAAAAAACTCCAGCAGAGGTCTCACGTTCAGCCGCTCGGCCAACCGCTCCAGTGCATCTTCGTTGCGGGCCAGAGCCTGGCCGTTGACAAAGATGTCGAAACCGGGGTCTTCCCCTTCGACGACAATGTACAAACTGGCTGCCATTTGCTTCATCCTAGCCGAGAGCGATGGCTGGAGCCGGCAAAAGTCGAGCACGGTTATCCAATCGGTTACGGGCTCGACGGAGGCCCGTTCGACGAGCGGCAAGGAGCACGCTGTTTCTTGCGTTTCCTGGCCCCAAAGTGGCCATCAAGGCCACGAAAAGCAGCGAAAAACGGCAGGCAATGATTACCATCCGGTCAATAGGCGTGTCTCGTACACTGTTCATAAGAAGAGGCTTACCGTAGGAACATGGGTGGAAAAGAGGCTCCCGGAGGGGAGGGGGGGAGGGGGGCCGTTTTGGAAAATGGTCAGTGAACAGTGGTCAGTGGTCAGCAATGGCTCGCTCCGTCGAAATTTATTTCCATTCTGCGCCGGCGGGATGAAATCTTCTGCAAGGGTTGGCCCTTTCGACTTCGCTCGGTGCGGGCTCTCGGCGGAGAGTGGCTCCCAAATCGTCGGCCACGGCGGGCGGCCGCAGGGGAACTATCCGGCTTGTGCTGCGCTGAGAGCCTGGAACAGAGGCCAAAACCTGGCGGCATCTCACTGGGCCGCAGCGTCCGGTGTTTCAAGCCGCGTTTGAGCCGCGGTCAGGCTCTCCTCGATTTCGGTGAGCCAGCCAACATCCTCGCCGCGCACAGACCGCGCCTCGCGGATCAGGCGTAGGTTGCGGGCAGTGGTTTCCGGCTCGAATGCTTCACGCACAACCGCCAGGGCCGCGCCACAATAATCCTGCGCATCGCCGACATTGCGGGCGAGCACGGCCAATTCGAGCAGGGTGGCCTGGTCCCAGTAATCGCCATTGGCCTTGGCACGCAGCAGCGCCGCGTAGCGCACCACGGGCAGCATGTCGGCTTGGGCGGGATCTGGTTTCTCTTGCAACTCCATGAGGGTTACCGCATTGATGCCGGGATACGGGTCCCGCCAGTCGGCTTCAAAGCCGGCGCGATAGGCCTCGATGGCGCGCTTGAGGAACCCTCGCGCTTCCATCCCGCGTCCAGCCTTCAGGGCATTCTCCCAGCGATCCTTATAGACCCGCCCCAGCAGTCCGTTGGTCTCGCTGCTCTGTCCGAACTTCTCAATGGTCTGCTTGAGAACCTGCTCGGCATCTTCCGATCTTCCTAGCCGGTTGAGAGCGAAGGCGAGCTGCTCCTGCATCATGCGGGTGTTTTGCAGGGTTCGCGACATGCGACCGTAAAGATCCACCATCTCCCGATAGGCTTTAACGGCGCGAAAGGAAAGAAATAAATCCACCACGATGCCGGCTTCGACATTCTGAATGTTGGGCAACTCCGCGGCAACGCGGCCCACCGCATCGGCCCCCGCCTTGCGCGCCTCCGCCAGCCGCTTCTTGTATTCGCGCGAGTAGTTCACTCGGTCGCGGAAGAGATCGGTCTTCTCGTGGTCCACCTCGACCCGCGGCATGTCCTTGATGAGCGTGAAAATGGGGCTGTCGTCATGCGGGTCCTGGTTCGCAGCCCGCAAGCGCTGAACGATGCTTTGCTTGTCGCCCTCGGGATCGACCGGCCTGCCGGAGGCATCCAAGCGATAGGGAATGCCGCGCAACAGGGCGATGTCGAAAGGCAGCGAGGTCCCCTCGGCGAAGAGAATAACCGTGCTGGAGGGACGGAGGGCATGGCGAATGCCAAGTTCGTAATAGACATTGGGGTTGGCGCCGGTCACGTCGGCCACCGCAAACTCGCACAACATCAACCGTTCGTACATCGGCTTGTGGATTGTGCCGCCGACCTGCTCTTCATCGGCCCGGATCGGTTCGAGCCCCGCCGCCGCCACTGCCGGCGCGATGATCTGGTGATAGACGGTATCGAAATCGATCAGGCGGCCGGTTCCATCCTGCTTGCGCCCAAACGGCATGAGCACGAAGCAGAGAGGTTTCATTGGGTCAGGGGTCGGATTCACCAGAAGATTGTAAATCCCGAGTATCAAACCGAGAAAGGCGCCCCTTGGCCTGAACTAGCTAACGGATGCGCGAGGGCCGATCGACGATTGGCAGGGGAACTCAGCCAAAGTATCTGTTTGCCGACGATCCAGTTCTGGAGAGGTTCTACGGCAGCTTCACCATATCGGTCTTGAATATTTTGTCGGTCGGCACCACCGCCTCATCCCGTTCATAGCCCTCTTTGCGCAGGAAGATGTGAACCGTCGCCGGCTCCGGCTGCGGGAATTGGATGGTGCATGTGCCGTCGCCGGCGGTGAAGGCCCGGTTTATCCTGCCCTGACCGATCTGAACATCCACCTCCACGCCGGAGACGGGCACTCCGGTGACGCGGTCGGTGACCTCGGCACTGAATTGCCACGGCGGAGGAGGACGAAAGGCGAACCACAGCGCCAACCCGGCCAGGCAGGCCGCCAGCACGCCTATCGCCGCCCAGAGTCTGCGCCTTCGCGCAAGCGTCCAACCCAGCGCGCGCCCGAGCAGCGCGGCCGCTTGCGCTGGATCGGCCGCGGTAATGCCCTGGACCTCAAGCATGGCGGGCAGCGGCGTCCCGTCCAGCAGCCAGGGCAGGATGGGCTTGTGCAGCGCCTCGGCGCGCGAGTATTCGAAGGTGATGTAGTCGGAGCCGCGCGTGTGTTCCGACCAGCACAACACCAGCGCGCGAGAAGCGCCGATCGACCGCTCCAGACGGCGCTTCCACTCTTCGCCGGGGTCGATCGACTCGACGTCGAAGAAGACGCGATAGCCCATGCGGCGCAGCTCATCGCGCAGCGGCGCCACGCGGTCTGTGTCCGCGCGCGAGTAGCTCAGGAATGCGTCGTATCTGGCTAGGAACATAAGAGCTATTGTTGCAAAAGCGGCTCGAGCTGATGCAGGGCCGCGGTCATGCCGGCGCTGTCACCATTCTGAAGGCTGGTAAAGAGCGCGATCCAGGAGGTGCGGCCGGGGGCGAAGGCAGGTGAGTTGGAAAGGAAGCGGAGGATGCCTGAATAGTCATAACCGCTGGTCTTGACGGCCGGGGCCTTTGCGGAGAGAACCTTCAAGGCATCGCGAGCGGCGGTGTGTTGTCCGGCTGCCGCCACGCAGGCAAAGTGCATCGCATCCCGAGAATAGTCCAACGATCCCCACAGCACATCGTCAGTGAGAATCTCTGCCTGCTTGAAGCAATCTTCGAAGCGGGACGATACAAATTCGACTTCCATGATGTTAAACTCCATGACGGCCCAGCTTCGGGGTACATCTGCTTTGGTGTACACCTGAAGCGCGTTCTGGAAAGCCTCGACTGCCTGGCCGAGCAACGCAGCAGCCTTGTCCCCGCTGGCTCGCTCCCCCTCATCCATGAGCGCAGTTCCCAGATTGTTCTGCGTCGTGGCCCAGCCCTGGGGCAGATCGGCTTTGGTTCGAACCTCGAGCGCACTGCGATACGCCTGCACCGCCTGATCGAGCAGGGCAGCGGCCTTCTCGCCGCTGGACCGCTCTCCCTCGTCCTTCCACGCACTTCCGAGGTTGCTCTCGGTCCTCGCCCAATCCTGGGGCAGATCGGCTTTGGTGTAGACCTGAAGCGCGTTTTGGTAGGTCTCGACCGCCTGATCAAACAGCGCAGCGGCCTTGTCTCCACTGGCCCGCTCTCCTTGGTCTGCGAGCGCAGTCCCGAGATTGTTTTGCGTCCTGGCCCAGTCCTGGGGCAGATCGGCCTTGGTGAAGACCTGAAGCGCATTCTGGTAGGCCTCGACTCCCTGCGCCAACAAGGCAGCGGCCTTTTCTCCACCGACGCGCTTTCCCTCATCGCACAACGCATCTCCGAGATTGTTTTGTGTGGTGGCCCAGTCCTGGGGCAGATCGGCTTTGGTGCGCACCTCAAGCGCATTCCGATAGGCCTGGACCGCCTGCGCGAACAAGACAGCGGCCTTTTCTCCACTGACGCGCTCTCCCTCATCCCACAACGCATTCCCGAGGTTGTTCTCGGCCCCTGCCCAATCCTGTGGCAGATCGGCTTTGGTGTAGACCTGAAGCGCGCTCCTTAAGGCCTCAACCGCCTGATCGAGCAAGGCAACTGCCTTATCGCCGCTGACGCGCTCTCCTTCCATCCATAGCGCGGTGCCGAGGTTGGTCTCTGTCTTCGCCCATTCCTGTGGCAAATCGGCTTTGGTGCACACCTGAAGCGCATTCCGATAGGCTTCGACCGCTTGACCGAGCAGCGCAACGGCCTTGTCTCCGGAGGCGGTCAGTCCTTCGTCTTTCAAGACATTTCCGAGGCGTATCTGCGCTTTTGCCCAGTCCTGAGGCAGAGCGTCTTTGGTATAAATCTGAAGCGCGCTCTCAAAGGCCTCGACCGCCTGAGCGAACAAAGCGCCAACTGCGCCCCCGCTTGCACGCCGTCCTTCCTCGTCTAGCGCAGTGCCTAGGCCGAGTTGCGCACTCGCCACCTCCTGGCGCTCGCCCAATGCGCCATATTCACGCGCCAGCGAGCGAAACTCGTCGGCAGATTGCGCCAGAAGGGCAAGGCTCTCGTTTGCCGGCGAAACCTTACCTTCCTGCCAACGCGCATTGGCCGCGCTCCAAGCCGCCTGCAGCCAGAGCTCATGGAAGCCCTTGTCGTCCGGGTGTTTCTTAAATCCCGCGTCGGCCGCGGCGACGGCGTCTTCGAGCGTCAGCGTCGCCTGGTGGTATTGCAGGTTGAGCTGTTCAGCACCCGCGGCCTGCTGGCTGTGGTCGAGCAGTCGCCGCAATGAGACTCTCTGCTTGTCTAGCAGACCCTGCTGCGCGGCTTGCAGCGCCTTCACCTGCGCCTGCAACGCCTGCTCTTCCGCGTCCTCCGCGCCAATCTCCTGGCGGTCCGCATCGCTGGCTTGATTGAAGAGTTGTGCGGCAGCGGCGTAGTGCTTCAGCGCAAGTTCCGCCAGGGCCTTCTGCTCAGCCGTCGCCTGGCCCGACTGCTTTTGGATTCCCTCGGCCCACTGCTGCACCTGCTCGTCGGCTTTGGCAGAGGAGAAGCCGTTGGCCTGGGCCCACTCGGCGATGGAGGCGCCAAGGTCCGGCTTCTGGTTCTGCGCCGCGGCAGCGTTCCGCTTCAGCGCGGCGACCTGCCTTTGCAGGCCGTTCACTTGCAAAAGCGTGCGGTGAAGCATGGCCTCGATCTGCGCCGGCCCCAGCAGCGCCGGAGAGCCTTTGGGCAGCATGCTGATATTGATGGCCGCGGGCAACGCGACCAACTGGCCGTCGGCCGGCTGAAAGATCACCAGATCGGTGGCGCCGGCGATCTCAACGCGCAGGCCCCCGCGCTGGGCCGCATCCTCCGAAACAACTAGCCACGCCTGGCCTTTGGGGTTCGTTACATCGCGAGCCTCTGTGACCAGCACAGCGTTGTCGAGATAGCCGAGCGAGACGCGCACGGTGGGGACGGGCCGGGCAGGCTGCGCGTCCGCATTGACGACCACCACCGCTACGGTCTGCTGGGCCGGAGTCTGTTGCGCCACAGCCGCGCCGTGAGCACAACTGAGGCACAGCAGCAAAACCGCCCATGAAACCTGAGCTTTCATGCGGACCTCCGACGTGACGAGTCCGATTGGTTGCACTGGGAAAATGCTCTTGACTGGGAATTATATCCGAGATTCGACCTGCGGAATCTGCCGAAGCCGCGGTGGGCAATCCAAAGCCGTTTGGTTACGCGGCGAGCAGGATGGCGGGGAACGCCGGATCTTCCGATTGCGGCGAAAGGGCGAGCCGGCCAAGACCCGCCGCGGCGGGTGGGGCTGCTCAGGATGAATGAGGTGGATTGAGGTTGGAGGTTTCCCACCCT
>JBEKCX010000134.1:0-7121 GCA_050014655.1 Occallatibacter sp.
AAAGTTGGACAATGAAACCATCGAGCTGATTTGTATTGCCGTCACTGCGCTGGCCGTGTTGCTGCAGGCGATCGTCCTGTCTTTCATCTATCTGGCTCTGCGCAAGGCCGTCGGTTCCTTGCGCGAGGAAGTCTTGGATCTGCGTTCCTCGCTCATGCCCGCCGCCGAAAACACGCGGGAGCTTATTGAAAACACCCGGACGCTCGTCGAGAACACGCGCCGTCTCTTTGTTCGCGTGGCTCCCAAGGCCGAGGCGACCGTCAGCGACGTGGCCAGGGTGGCGCGCGGGATGCGCGAGCAGACCGAGGAGTTGGAATTGGCGGCCCAGGAGATACTTGCGCGAGTGCGCGTCCAGGCCGGCCGGATGGACGCCATGACCACCAGGGGCCTGGATGCTGTCGATCAAGCCGGCAGCTTTGTGTCCGAGACGGTCAGCAAGCCGGTGAGGCAGCTTCTGGGTCTGGCGGCGGCGGCCAAGGCGATCGTCGAAACGCTGCGCGGCCCCGTTCGCGAACCCCGGCTCAAGCGCTTTTCCGGCGACGAGGATTCGTTCGTCTAGCAGATAGCGTTATCGGAAGGCGCCATTCAAAGCGGCCTGCCGTGCCGCCGACTCACGCGCGCGATCCTCGCTGAGAGCGGCGACACCGGCGTTGTCACCGCCGTCGTATATCATGAAGGCGGCGCGCCCCTCCAAACCTGGCGGCAATGCCGGCTTTGGAAACGTGAATGTGCAACCATCAAGAAGCAGCGGGCGCCGAACGCGAGGGCCAAGCCCTTGTAGGGGCTTAGAGCAATGTGGTTTTACCACGCGGAGGGATGGGTGAGCGGTTGATACCGGCGGTCTTGAAAACCGTTGTGCCTGAAAGGGTACCGGGGGTTCGAATCCCTCTCCCTCCGCCATTAAGCCTTCCAAGGACATCCTAAGAAGTCCAATCCAGAGTAAGAATACGCTGAAAACAAACATTTTATTGCTTTATTGCGTCCATCGGAATACTATGGAAGCCGATAGCTCGTGCGGGTACATCTGTGGGTACATCCGTTGCGAGGTGTGGGTACATTGCCTGGAGGTGGCTTCCATGCGGTTGACAGACATCCAAATCAAGCGAATCAAACCGGACACAAAGCCCTATAAGGTCAGTGATGGCGGAGGGCTATTCCTGTGGGTGACCCCCTCCGGGGGAAAGATTTGGCGCTGGGCCTTTCGGTATGAGGGGCGATCCAAGCTCATGACCTTTGGCAAGTATCCCGATGTGCCGCTATCTCTCGCCAGAGAGCGCCACACGGAGGCGCGCAAGGTGCTGGCCACCGGCGTAGACCCAATGGCAGAGCGCAAGGCCGAGAAGGCGGCAACGGAGAACTCGTTCCAAAGCGTTGCCCGCCTGTGGCTGGCACACTGGCAGGATGGTAAGAGTCCCCGCCATGTGGACTATGTGAAGCGCCGCATCGACGCCGATATTCTTCCCTGCCTGGGCGCGCGGCCTATCGCTTTGATTGAGGCCCCGGAGCTGGTGGCCATGACCAAAACCATTGAGCAACGAGGCGCTCGGGACATTGCCAAGCGCGCCTTAGAGACAACCGGGCAAGTCTTCCGCTTCGCCATTGCCCACGGTTATTCCACCCGCAACCCGGCTAGCGAGATTCGCCCCGGCGACATTCTCAAGTCCGGGCGCAAGGTGAACTATGCCCGCGTGGATGCGCGTGAACTGCCGGACCTGCTCGGGGCGATTGAGGTCTATCAGGGTACCCACGTCACGCGGCTGGCCCTAAAGCTCATGGCTTTGACCTTCGTGCGTACCAGTGAGCTGATTGGGGCGAAGTGGGAGGAGTTTGACCTGGAGGCTGCCCGCTGGGACATTCCCGCCGAGCGCATGAAGATGCGGACGCCGCACATCGTTCCGCTCTCCCGGCAGACCTTGGACGTGCTGGCTACTCTGCGGACGTTGACCGGCCAGAGTGATTGGCTCTTCCCCGGCGACCGCAACGCGAAGAAGCCGATGAGCAACAACACCATCCTCAAGGCATTGGAGCGCATGGGATACAAGGGCCGCATGACCGGCCATGGCTTCCGTGGGCTGGCTTCCACCATCCTGCATGAGCAGGGCTACAACCATGAGCACATCGAGTTGCAGCTTGCCCACGCGCCCCGTAACGAAGTCTCCGCCGCCTACAATCACGCGCTCTACATGGAGCCACGCACCAAGATGATGCAGGACTGGGCAGCCTTCCTGGAGCATACCCAACGCGGAGGCAAGGTTCTGGCCTTTCGCGGCTCTGCGGCATAGTAGAAGCGCGTTACCACCCAACCGGAAGAGCCACACCCGCGCTCTGCATTCTTCTGAGTAAGGCGTTTGCGAGGTCATCCACCGCGGGCTGGGTTGACGGCCTGGGCATAGCGATTCCCCGGATAATCTCTCCTTGCCGTAGCTCGTGAAGGTTGTCAGTACCTGTTCATGCCCCAGGTTCTGACTCCAGGCATTGAACGCTTCCGGCGACTTGCAGACTTGCTCACCGAATCGTACCAGCGTCTTTCTCAGGCTGTGCGGATGGAAGTAGGCCCAGGCGTGCTTGCTATGCGGGCGGCATTCAGCGCGGCCACCTCATGCGCGACCGCCCAGGGTAGTCAGGGCGGAAAAGGCTCACAAAGGCCCATATCGTGGCGGCGCGGGGTCGACAAGGCTCAATCAGTCAAAATCGGTTTTCATCGTGGTTGTTCGTGGAAGATCGTGGCGAGTCGGGCTTTTTCGCGCTTACGCGCCGTACCCCCCAGGAAGTTCGTCGAATTCGGGACTTCATCGAACCGGGGTGGAGAGGATAGTCTATAAAGGTACAGCATCTCAGTCGCCGCGCAGCCATCGGGGTAAAGCCCCGCCAGCGGCAGGCCGGCCACAGCATGATTTTGAGGAGAGTTTCAAGTTGAACAGGACGTCTTTTCTTTCGATTCTGGCTGCGATTCCGGTCGCGCTTATGCCCCTGGCGGCCGCAAGCCAGGTTGCCCCAGTTCGCGGACCCCGCTCAGCCAGCCTGGAGGGGCCTTCCTACAAGTGGGAGGCCTTCGCCGGATACGGCTACACCAGCCTCAACCAGGTCAACCAGTCGCGCAGCGGTTTGCAGGGCGTCAACGTCTCCCTCACCCGCGATTGGGGCAAGTACTTCGGCGTCACCGCCGACGGCGCTTATTACAAGTACCCCCTCGTCTCCGGCAACCCCGGAGACCCCTCCGTCGATGCCGTCCTCTTCGGACCCGTTGTGCACGGACAGCTCTTTAGAAACATCAGCGGCTTCGCTCATGGGCTGCTGGGCGGCGAACACAGCGGCGGTGAAAGCCAGACTCCCAACATTTCCTTTGCGGGGGGCGGCGGCGGCGGCCTGGAATACCGTCTCGGCCCCCGCCTTTCCCTACGCGCCTCCGGCGACGACATCGCCTCCTCGTTTTCCCTCACCGGCAATACGCCGGCCCTGGGATACTCGCCCCACCGGCACTGGAATTCGCGCGCCGCATTCGGCGTGGTGTACAGATTCTGATCCGAGCACGTCTGGGCCGGCGAGACCACTTCGCTCCTGCCTCGCAACGGCGATCTCTGAGCATCGATCCGGCGCTCTGTCTCCAGCTGGCTTCTCATTCGTTCCAGTTCTTCGCCCGCTCCACGGCGCGGCGCCAGCGCCCCCGCCGCTCGGCTCGTTCCTGGGGCGTCATCTTCGGCTCAAAGCGCGTATCGTTCTGCCGCTTCGCCCGCAGCTCCTCCGGCCCCGCCCAGAAGCCCGTCGCCAATCCCGCCAGATAGGCGGCGCCCAGGGCCGTGGTCTCCGTCACTTGCGGGCGCACCACCGGAACGCCCAGCACATCGGCCTGGAACTGCATCATCAGGTTGTTCACCGCCGCGCCGCCGTCCACGCGCAGCGCCGCCAGCGGTGTGGTCTCGCTCTGGACGGCCTCCAGCACGTCGGCCACCTGGAAGGCGATGCTTTCAAGCGCCGCCCGTGCAATGTGCCCCGGCGTGGTGTCGCGGCGCAGCCCGATCAGCAGCCCGCTGGCGTGCGGGTCCCAATGCGGCGCGCCCAGCCCCACAAACGCCGGCACCATCACCACCCCGCCCGAGTCCGGCACGCTCATCGCCAACTGCTCCACCTCGGCCGACGAGCCGATCAGCCGGAGGTTGTCGCGCAGCCACTGCACCACCGCCCCGCCGATGAAGACGCTGCCCTCGAAGGCATATTCGAGGCGCTGGTCGGCGCTGGCCGCCAGCGTGGTGATCAGCCGGTGCCGCGAGCGCGCAAACTCCGTCCCGATGTGCTCCAGCAGGAAGCAGCCCGTCCCGTAGGTGTTCTTGGCCTCGCCCGCAGCCCAGCACAACTGCCCGAAGAGCGCGGCCTGCTGGTCCCCGGCAATGCCCGCAATCAATGCGCCGCCCAGCCCCAGCGTCGTGGTTACCTCGCCCACCCGCTCGCTCGACCAGACCACCTCCGGCAGCATGCTTTCAGGAACGCCGAAGATGCGCAGCAGCTCCGCGTCCCACTCGCCCTCGACGATATTGAAGAGCAGCGTCCTGGATGCGTTGGTCACGTCGGTCACGTGCCTTGTTCCGCTGGTCAGGTGCCAGATCAACCAACTGTCCACCGTCCCGAAGGCCAGCTCCCCGCGCTCCGCCCGCGCCCGCGCGCCCTCCGCGTGGTCCAGAATCCAGCCCACCTTGGTCGCCGAAAAATACGGGTCCAGCACCAGTCCGGTCTTCGCCGAGACGCTCTCCCCAACTCCGCTCTCCTCCAACTCCGCGCACTGCGAAGCGGTCCGCCGGTCCTGCCAGACGATGGCCGGATGAATCGGCTTGCCCGTCGCTCGCTCCCACACAATCACCGTCTCGCGCTGGTTGGTGATGCCGATGGCCGCCACATCCCTGGGCCGCGCGCCCACTCGCCCCAGCGCCTCGACCGCGCAGGCAAGCTGGCTGGTCAGGATCTCCATGGGGTCGTGCTCCACCCATCCCGCCCGCGGGTAGAACTGCTCGAACTCATGCTGCGCCGTGGCGGCAATCGCGCCCGCCTCGTCAAACAGAATCGCCCGGGAACTCGTCGTCCCCTGGTCCAGTGCAAGGATGTAAGCCATGTGTGCCGTACCCCTTCGGCCTCCAGTCAATCACGCCCGCCCGCCTGCGGGCAAGGGAGCGAGAAAGCTCCCCGGAGTCGATCCCGTCTCGTCCACTGTCTCAAGAAATGTGGGTCGCCGGTCACGAGTTGTGGCAAAATGGAGTAGGATTGAATCCTATCCACCGGGAGGTTGGCTCATGCGCTCCACACAGCAATTCAGCATCACCCTGCCCCATGAGATGGCGCAACTGGTCCGCGCCAAGGTCGAGTCCGGCGAGTATGCATCGGAGAGCGAGGTCATCCGCGACGGGCTGCGCGCCCTTGAGACGCGCGACCGCGCCCTGGAAGCATGGCTGCGTGAGGACGTCGCCGCCACCTACGATGCCATGAAAGCCGACCCGTCGCGGGCGGTCAGGGTAGAGAAAGTGCGCGCCTCGCTCGCGGCGGCCCACGAGTCTTCTCTGAGAGCGGGATAATGTACAGCGTCGTCTACGCTCCGGAAGCGGAAGCTCAGCTTGTGGCGCTGTACTTTCATGTCGCCGCGGCGTCGTCTCCCGAGATCGCAGCCAACTACACTGACGCCATCGTGAAACAGTGCGAGAGCCTGAAGACGTTTCCCATGCGGGGCGCGGCGGGACGACATCCGTTCCGGACTGCGCGTCTTCGGCTTTCGACGGCGCGTCTCAATCGCCTTTGAAATCACAGACCGGGTGGTGACTATTCTCGGCATTTTTTACGGCGGGCAGAAGTTCGAGGCGGCATTCGACGAATAATGTCCTTGCCCCGATGCGGGAGAACACGATTTAGGCGCGTGCTTCCAGGTCTCCAACACTCAATAAGCCATTCAATCCCTCCGCCAAAAGCATTGGGCCCGGCATTCGGCCTATGACTTATGCAGTTATCCTGGTAGCTCCGGTGGAGATGCCGCCGTCCACTAACAATGTCTGGCCGGTGATATAGCGGCTCGATTCCGAGGCCAGAAAGACAATGGCCCCGTCGAGATCGTCCGGCAGGCCGGGCCGCTTGACGGGAATGCGGTCGCAGATATACTCGACCCACGCGGCATTCTCATACAGAACCGCATTCTGCTTCGTCTTGAACCAGCCAGGCGCCAGGCAGTTTACGGTAATTCCGCTGCTCCCCCAGTCGTCGGCAAGACTCATGGTAAGTTGCCGTATCCCGCCGCGGCTTGCTCCATAGGGGCCCAGACCCGCGTATCCTGCCACGCTGGTAACCGATCCTATGTTGATAATCCGCCCATAACTCCGCTGGATCATCCCGCGCGCCACAGCTTGAGAAACGAAGAAGGAACCGCGCAGGTTGGTGTCCAGAATCGTGTTCCAGTCTTCCCAGGTGACATCGAGCGCCGGCTTGCGAATGTTGCAGCCGGCATTGTTCACCAAAATATCGATTTTGCCGAAGTAGGCCTCGATCGCGGCAACCGCCTGCTGGATGCTCAAGTAATCGCGCACGTCGAGTTCCACCGGGAAGGCTTGCCGGCCCAGAGCCCGCAACTCGGCGGCAAAGCCCGACAGCGAGTCAATATCTCTGGTGGTGATGGCAATGTCCGCGCCGGCGCGAGCCAGCGCGCGCGCGAAGTATTGCCCCAGGCCGCGGCTGGTTCCAGTTACAAGCGCAACTCTGCCGGATATGTCGAACAAGGAGTCGGTCATCGATTCTGCCCTCGAAATCCTCTCGTTCAGATTGTTTCTTCATGGTTCCAGAACGACTTTGAGAAGGCCGGGCTCGCGCTCGTACAAACGATGAAACCACGAAGCTCCATCCTCGAGCGGGGCCACGGCTGAAACAAGCGGATCGACGCGAATGGCGCCCCGCGCGATCATCGAGATGCATGCCGGGTATTCTCCCGCCGACGCGCAGGAGCCTTGCAGCCGGATCTGCCTTGTGACCGCCGATTGCAGGCCGAATTCGATTGATGGCGCGACGTTGCCGACCAGCGTAACCGCGCCGCCCTTTCTAACACTGTCCAGAGCCAGCTTCACAGGGATGGCGCTGCCCACGCACTCCAGCGCGGCGTC
>JBEKCX010000135.1:0-7114 GCA_050014655.1 Occallatibacter sp.
ACCGGAACCGACTCGCGCCGCTGCCGCTGCTGCTTACGCACCCGGCGCACCGAGTCCAGTTCGCCCTTGAGGTGGTCGATGCGGTTCTGAATTTGCCGCCGGTCAGTCTCCAGTCTGGTCTCACCTGGGCCTCGCGTGCCGATGCCGCCGCCCAACTGGGACATTGCCTTGCCCTTGCCGGTGAGCCTGGGCAGCATGTACTCAAGCTGCGCCAGCTCCACCTGCAACTGGCCCTCGCTGGTGCGCGCGTGGCGGGCAAAGATGTCCAGAATCAATTGCGTGCGGTCCAGCACCCGGCACGGCAGAGCGGCTTCCAGGTTGCGCAGTTGAGTGGGAGTAAGGTCGTGGTCGAAGAGCACCAGATCCGCCTCGGTAGAAGCGGCCACTCCGGCGATCTCCTCCACCTTGCCCGCGCCGATCAGCGTGGCCGGATCGGGCCGCGGACGGCGCTGCATCAGCTCGGCAACCACCACCGCGCCGGCGCTCGAAACCAGCTCACGAAACTCGGCCAGGGATTCGTCGGCGTCCAGGCCCGAGCCCGCGCGGCGCTGCGCCGATAGCGAGCCGGCATTCGATTGAAGCGGTTGTTCAGGCCCGGAAAACTCCAGCCCAGTCCGGTCTGCGGCAACGGGGTCCGGCGAAGCGGGATTCAAATCCAGAGGGCTTGAACGCACAGCCGCCAGACGCGCGCCAGTCGCGCCTGCACGGTGGCTGCGCACGCGCCCCCCTGGCTCTGCGCGCGCCATGTCCACACCCACCAGGACAGCCCGCTCCAGATTGCCACCCCGGCGACCAAGACCCGTCGTTGGGAACCCACTGGAGCCGCCGATCCTGCCGTCCTGCGCTGCCAATCGAGGCCGCTCCGCGCGTTCTATCGCAGCTCCGCGGCCGCCGGCGAGGCAAACGTCGCCGTTACCGGGGATGGGCCAATACCCGTTTGCACGCCCACCGGACGATGCTCCGCATGCATCACACTCCGGTTGCTCACCACAGTTGAAATGGCGTGCTTGAAGATCAACTGCTCCTGGCTGTTGTTCTCCAGGAGCACGGAATACTTGTCGAAGGACCGGATTTTCCCGGTGAGCTTGACGCCGCTGACCAGATAAACCGTTATGGGGGTCTTGTCCTTGCGAACCGTGTTCAGGAATGTGTCCTGAATGTTTTGTGCCGGCTTGTTCTCCATGTGCCGATCTCCTGCTTCTTGTGAGGGTTTGATTGCGACTGCGCGTGCGTGAAAAAGCAAAACAGCGAGCACGGCTCCGGGAACCCCGAAACCGTCAAATCCCGCAATGGGACAACTTTACAGCGATTCACCGACCTTTTCAACTCGAACCCGCGAAAACTTTCCTCTGGGGCAAGTTTCCGGCGCTTTGCAGCAAGAAGATGGGCGCCCGGCGCTTCAGACTTGGCACGCGCGACGGAGCTGCCGGGAATGCGCGAACCCCGTCTTTGCCGCGGAACCACCTGCTTTTCCTGCTGGCAAGGGAGCCGTCAGCGGTTGGTAGAATGGTCCTGTGCAAGACGCCGCCCCGCCGCCCCGGTCTCCCGCCCAAACCTCCCAGCCTGTCCCCATGCTGGACCTCAAGCGCCAGTACCGCCCGCTCCACCAGGAGTTGCTGAATGCGGTCGGAGCGGTCCTCGAGAAGCAGCAGTTCATCCTGGGTGAGCCGGTAGCGGCGTTTGAGCGCGCCGCGGCCGGGCAGTTGGGCGTGGCCCAGGCAGTGGGCTGCTCGTCGGGCACCGATGCTCTTTGGTTGGCGCTGGCCGCCATCGGTCTCGGCTCCGGCGATGCCGTCGTCACCACCCCGTTCAGCTTCTTCGCCTCGGTCAGCGCGATCCTGCGAGCCGGGGCAACCCCGTTGCTGGCCGACATCGAGCCTGGCACCTTCAACCTGGACCCTGCCGCTGTCGAGAATCTTCTCAAGGGTCCGCGCGGCGCGGCTGTCCGCGCCATTCTGCCCGTGCACCTTTTCGGCCAGTGCGCCGATTGGCATGCCTTTTCGCGGCTTGGACAAGCACATGGACTGAAACTCATCGAAGACGCCGCCCAAGCCTGGGGCGCTGAATGGAACGGTACAAAGGCGGGCGGGTTGGGCGCCGCCGCCGCATTCAGCTTTTATCCCACCAAGAACCTGAGCGCCGCGGGGGACGCCGGCATGGTTACGACCAATTCGGACGAACTGGCCGAGCGGGTCAAGATGCTGCGCCAGCACGGCATGAAGCGCCGCTATCACCACGACGAGCTAGGCTGGAACGCCCGCATGGACGGCCTGCAGGGCGCCATCCTGAGCGTCAAGCTCAAATACATCGACGGTTGGAACTCGGCCCGGCGCGCGGTGGCCAGACGCTATCATGCGCTGTTTCATGCCTCCGGACTGGCCGAGGCCGGCCCCTATCCGGTTCACGGCGTGGTCCTGCCCCACGAGGTTCCCGGCAGCCGCCACGTTTGGCACCAGTACGTGATCCGCACCCCGCGCCGCGACGCTCTGCGCGAGTTTCTCGCCATGCGTCAGATCGGCTCGGAGATTTATTACCCTGTCCCGCTCCACCTGCAGGAGGCTCTCAAGGGCCTCGGCTACTGCGAGGGCAGCTTCCCGGAGGCGGAACGCGCCGCCCGCGAAGTCCTGGCGCTGCCCATTTTCCCCGAGCTCCGCGAAGACGAGCAGCAGACGGTTGTCGCCGCGATAGCCGAGTTCTTGGTCTGAGCGCGCGGCTCCTGCTCTCCCGCCCTACTGAATCAGGTTGGTGCGGGCAAGATCGACGATCTCACCTCCACGCCCGTTCAGGATCGCCTTGAGCATGTAGAGATTGAAGTCGAGGATGTGGTCCAGATTGAGGGATAGAGGCATGGGCAACTCCTCCCGGTTCACCGCAATATCGACCAAAGCGGGCCCCTCATGCGCAAGCGCCTGCTCCAGCGCCGCGCGAACCTCTTCGGGGTGATCGACGCGCAAGCCGAGGATACCCGTCCCTTCCGCAATCTTCGCAAAATCCAGATTGACCTGGTTTCTGGCAGGGCTCAGGAAACCGGGTTCCTTCAGCTCCGGCTCCTCGAAGCCAAGCGATCCGTTGTTGAACACGACTATCTTGACGGGAAGATTCAAAGCCCTGAGCGACAGCAGGTCACCCATCAGCATGGAGACACCCTCATCGCCGCAGAGTGTGACCACCTGGCGCCCGGGATAAGAAACCTGCGCGCCAATGGCCTGCGGCAATGCGTTGGCTATCGATCCATGATTGAACGAACCCAACAGGCGTCTGCGGCCATTCATGGTCAGGTAGCGCGCCGCCCAGACAACCGGAGTTCCCACATCTACCGCGAAGACGGCATCCGCGCCTGCCACTTCATTGAGCACCTTGGCCACATACTGCGGATGGATCGGCCGCTGCCCGTCTGTTATCGCCAGTTCATCCAGATCCTTGCACGCTTGGCGATACTGGTCGAGCGATGCGTCCAGATGGCCCCGTGCGTGCTTTGGTTCGATCCTCGGCAGCAAGGCGCGCAATGTCTCCGCCACGCCTCCCACGACCCCCAGGTCGATGTAGCTGCGGCGTCCCAGTTGTTCCACCCGGATATCGACCTGCACGATGCGGGCCTTCTTTGGATAGAACTGCCGGTACGGAAAGTCCGTCCCCAGCATCAGCAAGGTGTCGCAGTCCGTCATGGCGTAGTAGCCGGATGAAAGTCCAAGCAAGCCGGTCATACCCACGTTGTATGGATTGTCGTACTCGATGAACTCTTTCCCCCGCAGGGTGTGGACGATGGGAGCCTGAAGCTTGCCGGCCAATTCGACCAGTTCCTCATGAGCGCCCGCGCAGCCGGCCCCGGCCAGGATGGTCACCTTCTGCCCGCGGTTCAGTTCCGCGGCCAGGTCATCGAGTTCCGCCCGGTGCGGAGTAACCTCAGGCCGCGCGTAGCTGGAGATGACCCGCTTGCCTCGATCCACGGCATCGGAGAGCGCCACATCGGCGGGTATCGCAACCACGGCCACGCCGCGTTTCGACAAGGCCGTCTGGATCGCAATCTCAAGAACGCGCGGCATCTGCGAGGGATGCGAGACCATTTCGCAGTAATGGCTGCACTCCTTGAATAAGCGCTCCGGATGAGTTTCCTGAAAGTATCCGCCGCCATTCTCCGGTGACGGCATATAAGCCGCAATGGCCAGCACCGGGACGCGGCTGCGATGACAATCGTAGAGGCCGTTGATGAGATGAAGATTGCCCGGTCCGCAACGCCCGCCGCATACCGCGAGCTTGCCGGTGAGCGCGGCTGCCGCGCCGGCGGCGAAGGCGGCCGTTTCTTCATCCCGCACCCCAACCCACCCCATCTCGTTGCGCGCCCTTGCCGAATCCCCGATCCCGTTAAGAGAATCGCCCGCCACCCCAAAGATTCGCTCTACACCGGCGGCGGCCAGAACCTCCACAAACTGATCTGCAATCTTCTTTGCCAATGTCTTCAGCCTCCTCTTACCGGCTCAGAAGGAAGACGATCCGCTTGCCCTCATTCCGACTGGCTGCGGTACTTTGTCCTATTTGAATCTCCGAGAAATCCCGGCATGAGGCGCAGGCCAAGGGGAAATGGCCGCGAACGGGCGCCTTGGTACAGCCGGTATTCAATCCGTCCTTTTCAGGACGGGCCTATTCCGATCTTGAGCCTTCGCGCGGCATTGCCCTTCCTCGACTTGGCGCGATGCAAGCCGCAGTCGTTTGTCTAGCAGGTAAGATGCCGCCGGAGTGCAAAGGGAAGCAGGTTTCGCAAGAAATGATAAATCTCCGTTCTTCGCGGGCATGGCGGAGGGTTCTTCGGTAAAGGAATGCGTAATTCGCAGCGGAGAAAAGGGGGCCGGCCACACGCGACGGGGCCGCGCAGAAACAGCCTCAAGCCGAATCCGATAGAATCCACACCATGAAATGTCCTTATTGCGGCTTCGGGCAAGATCGTGTCGTCGATTCGCGGGAGAGCAAGGAGGCCGACTCCATCCGCCGCCGGCGGGAGTGCGAGCGCTGCAATCGCCGTTTCACCACCTACGAACGCATCGACGAAATCCCCTATATGGTGGTCAAGAAGGACGGCCGCCGCGAGCGTTTCGACCGCCAGAAAGTGCTCAACGGACTGCTCCGCGCCTGCGAGAAGCGCCCCGTCCCGGCCAGCAAACTCGAGGCCATCGTCGACGCCGCGGAGAGTTTTCTCGTCGACGCGCCGGAACGCGAGCGCACCACGAGCGAGATGGGCGAACTCATCATGGAGCACCTGAAAGGCCTGGATACGGTGGCCTATATCCGTTTTGCCTCCGTCTACCGGGACTTCAAGGACGTGCGCGAGTTCAAGGAAGAACTGGAGGGGCTGCTGGGCGGCCGCGGCAAGACGAAGAAGCAAGGTTAACCGGCGGCGTCAGCCACCGATCTGACGCGCCCCGCCGGACAAGAACACACCGGCGTCAGGCCGGCTGCGCCAGCAGGATGATGAGTTCCATCTGTGGATTGAGAAGGTCGGCTGGGGCGTAGACGGCGAAGTTGCGGGCGCGCTGCACCGATTCCCAGACCGGACCGGCCTGTTCGATGGAGAAATACTTGTGGCGCAGCTTCACCGGGATCGACCGGGGCGGCGTGGCCATGTACGTCAGGCGCAATCCGGGCAGAGCGTTGCGGATGAGGGTTTCAAGTTGGGTCGCTGAGCAGGCCTTGAGAAGCTGCGGGGTGCGCTCGATCAGATCCGCGTCGCGAATATCGGCCGAGATAGCCAGGTAGAAGCGGGAGTTCTCAAAGTAGGCGTCCTTTTCGATCGAGGTTGCGTAGATGGTATCCCTGACCATTTTGAGCGGCAGCGCGACGAAGTTGCTGGGAACCACAGTCTCCAGCATGAGGCGGATGAGGCGGTCCAGTTCCCCAAAGCAGGAGCCGAGCTGCTCATGGTTGTAGGAGGGCAGGTCCCGGGGGGCGATCTTGCTGGAGAAAGAGGTCAGGGCGCCGGCCAGATCGGAGAACTCGTTGAACAGCATCTCGGGCTGAATGTTGCTCGACTCCAGGAAGTGGCGAAGCACGGGGAGATGGCTGTTGATGGTATAGAGAAGCCAGAAATTGGCCACATCCGAGGCCGTAAAGTCGGCCAGAGACTGGTTCTTCTGGCGGCGGCCGCCGGATAGCTGACTGCCGCGCGCCACCATCAGCTCGACCATATTGCTGAGGATGCGCTTGAGGGCCGGGTGAGCGTGAATATCGATGAGGGGCGGAATGTAGGCGGGATCGATCTGGTAGATGCCCGTTTCCGACCGGAGAATGCGTATAAAGGGGAGCACGACAGAGCCCTCCCGGTTCTCGCCTTCGGCCAGAATCTGAAGGTTCTTGCGCGCCACCTGAACAGGCTTTTCACCGCTCCCGGTATTCTCGTCGCGGACCATCAGCAGTTGAGCCAGAAAGCGCGTGCTCACTCGCCCGCGATCTACCGAGACGTTCATGCCCCCTTGCAGGTACTCGGGCACGGCCAGGTAAAAGGTGCAGCCCTGGCGCCCATCCAGGAAGCACTCGTCGAGCAACCGGGCCGGCGGCGGGTACTCCGATGCCGGAATGTCGAGCGCTAACGCATCGGGAAAGATCCCCGAGGCCCGCGTTATCGCCAGCCTGCCCTCCGAAAGAGCTTTGGTATCGATCTGAATCTCCCGAAAGCCCCAGGACCGGGCATTCAGCGAATCCAGGTAGAATCTGGCGCTGTCTTCAACGAAGCGCTCCTGCGCCTGCAAGTGCTGCGGCGAGAGAAAGGTGCCTTTGGACCAGATGACGGGTTGAAGCTGTCGCATGGGCTGTGCAACCTCGGCTGAGATGTGATGTTACCGGTTCAGGCGCAACAATGTCCAAACCAGAGGCTGGGTACCGCACAGGGGCGGCGGAGAAGCCGGAATTATCGTCGCACAGCTCCGCAAAAGAAACAGAAATTTTCCTCCGCAACATCTTAACCCCAACCGGGTTGGGGTAATATGAGGCTGTCGAAGATTCCGCTGGACAGCAGTCCCCCTCCTGTGGTTTCTTTGGATTCAACGGTTTTTACCCGCATCTCCCCGCATTTCAGGAGCAATATGGCCAGAGAGAGTACACAGCAAAAGCTGAGTCGCGTCCGGGC
>JBEKCX010000136.1:0-7111 GCA_050014655.1 Occallatibacter sp.
GATAAAGGTCGCTGACCGACGCGGTCAGGCGCGGAGAGAGGTTTTCATCCAGAAGCAGTTTCACGCGGACAGAATCTCAAACCTGCGTTCACCGTCGGCGGCGAAGGCCAGACAGGCGCGAATGTCGGTTGCGGTAAGGGCGGGAAAGTCCTCGAGAATCTGCGCTTCGGTCATGCCCGAGGCCAGGTAGTCCAGCACATCGTAGACAGTGATGCGCAGACCGCGAATGCACGGCTTGCCATTGCGCTTGCCCGGCTCAATCGTGATGATCCTCGAGTAGTCCATACCCATTCAGGATAGGCCAACTCTCGCCGCGGGGCAAACCAAATCTCGCCCCCTACCGCGCGCCGACAACCTGATGCGCTCTCTTCGCGGCCAGCCGGGTCACCTGATCGGTGTCCTTCACCATCTCATGCACCGAGAAGCCCTTCTCCGCCAGCGCTCCAGTGGGGCAGGCCTGGACGCATTTGCCGCAACTGGTGCAGCTCCGCGTTTCTCCCCACGCATCCTTCAGGTCGCTGACGATGCGCGAATGAATGCCCCGTGATGCAACCTCCCACACATTCGCTCCCTCCAGCTCCGCGCACACGCGCACGCAGCGCGTGCACAGGATGCAGCGATTGTGATCGAGGACGAAGCGGTGGTGAGTGGAATCGACGGGCAGCCGCGGGTTGTTGTAGGAGTAGCGCACATGGGTGATGCCCAGGGACTGAGCCAGCGACTGGAGTTCGCAATGGCCGTTCGAGACGCACGCCGAGCAGATGTGGTTGCGCTCCACGAGCAGCAGCTCGACGGCCATCCGCCGGTAGAGCGTCAGCTTGTCCGAGGCGGTCTTGATGGACATCCCGTCCTGGATGGGAGTGGTGCAGGCCGGCAGCAGCCGGTCGGTCCCCGCCAGTTCCACCATGCACACGCGGCAGGCTCCCACCGCGCTCAGGCCCTTCAGATAGCAGAGCGTGGGAATCTTCTTGCCGTGGGCGCGGGCCGCTTCCAGGATCGTCTGGCCCTCCTGCGCGGTCACAAGTTCGCCGTCGATGCGGACGGAAATCGTTTTGGTGGGCAAAGCGGTGCTCCTTTCTCAGTGGGCGCTCACAGCGGTTTTCAGATCGCAACGCAGGCAGCGGCGGCATTCTTCCAGCGCCTCCCGCGGAGTGAGGCCGGCAACAACCTCTTCCTGCGAACGAGCCCTCGCGGCCGCGGGCAGCAGATGGGCCGTGTGGCGGCGGCTGAGGCTCGGTTCTCCGGGAACCTGGCGGCTGTATTCAAACTGCGGGAAGAGCTGCTCCCACCGCTGTTCGCCCATCAGGCGCTCGTCGATCTTGCGCGCCGCCTGCTTGCCGCCGCCCATGGCGTTGGACATGTTGGAGGCGCCGGTGATCACGTCGCCGCCGGCATAGAAGCCGGGGCGGCTGGTCTCCAGCGAGAAGCGATCCACCTCGATCGTGCCTTCCTCCTTGAGCGCCAGGCCGGAAGCTCGGCAAAAGTCCACGTCGAAGGTCTCGCCCACAGCCAGAATCACGCTGTCGCAGTCATAGCGCTGCACCTCGTCGGTGGGAATCGGCCTTCTGCGCCCCGATTTGTCGTATTCGCCCAGCCGCGTCTTGACAATCTCGATGGCCTTCACGTTCCCGTCCGCGCCGCCCAGGATGCGGTGGGGCGCGGCCAGAAAGACGAACTTCACGCCCTCCTCCTCGGCCGCCTGAATCTCCTCGTCGATGGCCGGCATGTCCTTGCGCTCGCGGCGGTAAAGGATGGTGACGTTGCAGCCCATCCGGAGCACGGTTCGCGCCGAATCGATGGCCGCGTTGCCTCCGCCGATGACCGCGACCCTCGCGCCCATCGAAACCTTGTCGTGCCGGGCCACCGACTCCAGGAACGGCAGCGCCGGATGCACATTCTTCAACTCCGTGCCCGGCAGGTAAAGCCATGACTCCTTCCACGTCCCGATGGAAAGGAATACCGCATCGTAGCTGCTGGCCAGCTCGTTCAACGGAAGATCGAAGCCAACTCTGGTGTTGAAGACCATCTTCACGCCCACGCCCTCGATGAGATCCAGCTCTCGCCGCAGCACGGACTTGGGCAGCCGGTACTCGGGAATGGCGAAGCGCAACATGCCGCCCGCCTCGCTGCGCTCCTCGAAGATAGTCACGTCGTGGCCCAGCATGGCCAGATAGAATGCCGCCGTCAAGCCCGTCGGGCCAGCCCCGGCCACGGCCACCTTGTGCCCCGTCGGCTTGAGCCTGCGCGCCTTGATTCGTTCCAGCATCGGCTGAAAGAGATCGGATTGATAGATGGCGTCGGCGATGAAGCGATGCACCTCGCGCATGTTCACCACCTCATCGAAGGACTGGCGCCGGCAGCGATTGTCGCAGGGGTGCTGGCAAACCCGCCCCGTCGATGCGGGCAGAGGATTGTCGAGGATCACCGACTCGAACGCGTCTTCAAGCCGGCCCTCCTGATAAAGCTCCAGAAAGCGCGGAATGTTCATGCGCAGCGGGCAACTGTTCTCGCAGGGCGATAGGGCCAACTCCTGGCAAACGCCGGCGCGGCAGCGCCGGGCCACAATGTGGTCCTCATACTCCTCGCGGAAGTGCCGGATGGTGGTGAGCACGGGATTGGGCGCCGACTGGCCCAGTGCGCACAGCGAGCACTCGCGGATCATCCGCCCCAACTCATCCAGCAGGCCCAGATGATCGACGCTTCCGCTGCCTTCGGTGATCGAATTGAGAATGCGCAGCGCCTTGTTCAGTCCCACCCTGCACGGAATGCACTTGCCGCAGGACTCCGAATGGGTGAATTCGACAAAGTAGCGGGCCACATCGACCATGCAATTGTCTTCGTCCATGACCACCATGCCGCCGGAGCCCATGATGGAGCCAATTTGCGCCAAGCTCTCGTAGTCCACCGGCGTATCCAGCATCTCCAGCGGAATGCACCCGCCGGACGGGCCGCCCGTCTGCACCGCCTTCACGCGCCGGCCTGCGGTCGCTCCCTCGCCGATGTCGTAGATGAAATTCTTGAGCGGAGTCCCCAGCGGCATCTCCACCAGCCCGGTGTTCTGGATTTTGCCCACCAGCGAAAAGACCTTGGTCCCAGGGCTCTTCACGCTGCCGGTCTCGGCAAACCACGCCGGGCCGCGGTTGACGATGGGGGCGACGTTGTACCAGGTCTCGACGTTGTTGATGTTGGTCGGCTTGCTCCACAATCCTCTCTGCGCGGGGTACGGCGGACGGGGTCGCGGCCGGCCGGCAAAGCCTTCCAGCGAGGCAATCAGCGCCGTCTCTTCGCCGCAGACAAAGGCGCCCGCGCCCTGCACGATCTCGATATTGAAGTTGAAGCCGCGGTCCAGGATGTTGGCGCCCAGCAATCCGTACTCCCGCGCCTGTTCGATGGCCCGGGTCAGGCGGCGCACCGCCAGCGGATATTCGGCGCGCACATAAATGATGCCGTCGGTCGCCCCCATCGCGTAAGCGCCGATGATCATTCCTTCCAGCAGCGAATGAGGGTCTCCCTCGATCTCGTTGCGGTTCATATAGGCGCCGGGGTCGCCCTCGTCGGCGTTGCAAATAATGTACTTGTGGTCCGCCTTGGCCTTGGCCAGAAAATCCCACTTGTTGCCGGTCAGGAAGCCGGCTCCGCCGCGTCCGCGCAGCCTGGATGCCTTCATCTGCTCGATCACGCTCTCCCCGCGCCCGTCGATCAGCACCTTGTAGAGCGCCTGGTAGCCGCCCACCGCGATGTATTCCTCGATGTCGGAGGGATTGATCAACCCGCAATTGCGCAGAACGATCTTCTTCTGCCCTTTGAAAAAGGGAATCGCGTTCCAGAGCGCGACATCCGGATAACCCTGGCCGTAGCGCAAGTGCCCGGTGATGTGGTCCCATTCCTCGATCTTGCAATAAACAAGATCCGCCGGGACAGTCCCCGTGGCAAGCCCCTCCAAAATGTGCGTGGCGTCGTTGGTCTGCACGCGCCTCAAGATCAACAGCGGACGCCCAGGCAGCCGGACGCTCACCAGGGGCTCCTGAAAACAGGAGCCGAAGCAGCCCACACCGGTGAGCAGCACATCCTGCCCGCTGCGCTGGATGGCCTCATTCAGGGCGTGATAAAGCTCTTCGGCGCCGTTTCCGCGGCCGCAGGTTCCCATTCCCACGGTGATGCGCGGAATGGCCGGCATCAGCTTGGCAAGCCCGGATTCGCGTACCGCGTTGAATACACCTATATCCAGAATGCGCGGCATTATTTCCTCCCCTGTCTCAACGCCTTCACTTCGCGCTGCAGCGTGCGCTCTTTCACGTGGCTCAGGATGTGATGGTTTATCTCCACCACCGGGGCCATGGCGCACTGGCCAAAGCAGGCGACCGTGCGAATCGTGAATTTCCGGTCGGTCGTAGTCAGCGCCACCTTGTCGGCATCGTTCGTGTCGTCCAGCTCCTTTCCGCTCAGTCCCAGATCCAGGCACACCTGCTCCAGCAGATCGCGGGAGCCGCGGGTGTGGCAGGCCGTCCCGCGGCAGACGCAGATCACATTGTCCCCTTGCGGTTCCAGGTTGAAGAGGGCATAGAAGGTCGCGGCGCTGTAGATTCTTGCCGGAGGGACTCCGGTCTCATCGGCGATATAGCGCAGCGACTCCATGGAAAGATACTTGTGCGCATTGGCAGACTGAACCGCCGCCAGTATCCCCAGCATCGCTCCAGGCCGGTCCCCGTACTCCGCGACCGCCTGGTCGATCAGCAGCTTCTCGTGAGCGCTCAGGACTTCATGGGCAACACTCGGCATGATTCCTCCCCTTCAGATACGGCGAGGCCGGCATGCGGTCCCGCGGCGTCGACCGCTCTTCCCCTGGAGTCGAACGGCCGGCGCAAGACAGCATTCCTCCACGCCAGATGCGCGCATCCGCTGCGGATCGCGGTTCAGCGCGCTTCACGCAAAATTGAGAGGGCGACACCAGCCGGACCCTCCTCACTTCTGGACCATTTCCCTGGGAGAGGAAAGAGAAAGGAAGAAGACATTCGCCGGCAACGCTTCGCTTGCCTGGCGAAAGAGAACCCTGCGCTTCAACCTCCAGCGCTATCCATGGAACCTTCTCTCCAGAGGATGTCCGTTGGAACAATGATACTTCGAGGAATCCCTGGGATGTGCCTCAGATCACACTCATTTGTGACGATTGGACTTGTGCACTCCCGCCTGGAACGCGCAAAGCCAGGCGCCGCGCAGTAACGGGCTTCCCCCGCGGCCACTTCGATCTCATAGAGCGGAGCCATCGATCCGGCGCCGAGCGAGTGAAATGGCTGGGTGGGATTCGCGGTTGCGTTTCAGGGGAGCCGGAGCGATCGGCCGCACAAGCAGCCCGCCAAAGCCCTCAGCCTCGGGAACCGCCGGCAGCCCTCTACTGGCTGTCGGGCTGCTTGTAAGGCTTCTGCAGCCATTGCCGGGCTTCGTTCACGGCGCCCTGGGTGTTGTCGTTGGTCTGCACCGCCAGCCGGTACTCGTTCACCGCCCGGTCGCGCTGGCCGGTGATGTCGAATATCTTGCCGATCTGGATATGGCTCCAGACCTCGGTCCAGCGCGGCTCGCCATCGCCGCGCAGCGCATCCCGGTAGGCATTGACGCTGGCCTGGTAGTTGCGCTGGGTAAACAGCAGCTCGCCGATGCGATAGTTGGCCAGGGAACTGGCCGAATTGGCTTCCAGCGCCTTCTGGTACTCGGCCAGCGCGCCGATCAGGTCTCCCTGGGCCACCAGTTGCTGGCCCTTGAGGATGGCGATGCGCACCTGCAGGTCGGGCGTGGCCTTGAGCAACCAGTTGTTGGGATCGATGCTGATGCGCCGCGGCCGGCCGAAAGTGTCGGCCACGTACTGCGTGTCGGTGCCCACCACGTCGACCTTCTGGGTTTCGGTCTTGCCGTCGGTCTCCACGCGCAGCTCCACCGGCATGCGGAAAAGGTCCAGATCCTGCTGAATCTCGCCCACGGTGCGGAAGCCCTTGTTGTTTCCCAGCCGGTAGACAGCGTATTTGTTGGTAAACTGGGGCGCGCCGGTGCCGTCGATCCACTGCGCGAAAAAGGGGGTCAACTCCTGCTGGCTCTGCGCGTTGGCTACCTTCTCAAAGTCCTGCGCGCTGATCGAGCTGTCGGTGTACTGGCTGAGAGCGCCCTTGAGCGTGGCCAGAAAAGCCTTGTCGCCGACCTCCCAGCGCAGCATGTGGAAGACCATGCCCCCCTTGTCCAGCGTCATCGACTGGAACTCCGGAGAAAAGGGGCTCATGCGGCTGACGCTCGACAGGGGAACCGTGTCGTAGGCCAGCGCGCTGGCTGAGACATCCAGGAGGGCTGCCCTCATGGCGCCCTTGCCGTTCTCGTCCTCCACGTACATCAACTCGCCGTAGCGCGCCATGCCGTTGGTGATCCAGGCGTCGTTGAGCGTGCGCGGGCTGACCTCGGAACCCCACCACTGGTGGGCAATGGTATTGGCCAGCAGGCGCACGCTGCTCTTGTCGCCCACGCGCGAGCCCTGAATCGCCGCCAGCTCCGGCGCCCACACGGCCGGCAGCGTATCGTTGGGCAGCTCCACGACGTTCAAACGGCTGCTCTCCGGTGAGCCAAAGCTGTCGGTAAAGAAGTCGAACTCCTTGGCCGCCGTCTGCGCCAGTTCGTTGCCCGAGGCCTGGTGGCTGATGGTGAGGTAGACCTTCACATTGCCGGAGCCGGCCGTAACCGGGCCCACAAAGCGGCCGGCAATCACCGTTCCGGGAAAGCCCGGCTTGGTCCAGTTGAAGTCGTACTCGTCGCCCGGCTTGCCATTGGCCAGGGTCACCGGCTTCGATGCCCCCTGGCTGCCGCTGGCGAAGGCCCGCATCCCTTGCGGAACGCGGATGTGCATCTCCGCGGTGAAGCGGTCGGTCAGGTAGCCGGTCATGGGGAACCAGCGCGCCGGATAGAGCAGATAAGCGATCGGCTCCTGAATCGCGGCCAGCTTGAACCCCTCGACCGGGCCGTCCTCGTTGCCGGTAATTGTGCCCTCGTACTCGAAGGTCCAGCGCGAGGTCTGGCCTTGTGCAAAGGGCGCGGGCGGGGTCACGCGGATGGTCCCATCCGCCGTCCGCTCCCCGGT